>DASQTE010000020.1:0-2859 GCA_035642035.1 Blastococcus sp. | reverse complement strand
GCCGCCGGGCGCTCGAGGCTCTCGGCGATCAGAGCCTCCACCTCCTCCGCGGGGCGCTCGGAGTAGAGCGGCAGCCACAGCCGGGCGTCGGCGTCGTCGGCGTTGAGCCAGAACTGGAAGAAGGCGTACGGCGACGTCAGGCTCGGGTCGAGCCAGACGGCCCCGCCCTCCGACTTGCCGAACTTGGTGCCGTCGGACTTCGTCACCAGCGGGGTCGAGAGGGCGTGGACCCTTGCGCCCTCGGTCCGGCGGACGAGGTCGATGCCGGCGGTCAGGTTGCCCCATTGGTCGGAGCCCCCGGTCTGCAGCGTGACCCCGTGCCGGCGGTGCAGCTCGCGGAAGTCGTTCGCCTGGAGGATCTGGTAGCTGAACTCGGTGTAGCTGATGCCGGCCTCCGAGTTCAACCGGGCGGACACCGCCTCCTTGGCCAGCATCTGGCTGACCCGGAAATGCTTCCCGATGTCGCGCAGGAAGTCGATCGCCGAGATCGGCGCCGTCCAGTCGAGGTTGTTCACGTAGATCGGGCCCTTGAGCCCGTCCGACTCCGCCGGCACGTCGAGAAAGGGCGCGACCTGCTCGCGGATGCGCTCGACCCAGGCGGCCACGGTGTCGCGGTCGTTGAGCTGGCGCTCGGCCGACGGCCGCGGGTCCCCGATCAGCCCGGTCGCACCGCCGACGAGCACGACGGGCTGGTGGCCCGCGCGCTGGAGGGCACGCAGCACCATGAACTGGAGCAGGTGCCCCACGTGCAGGCTCTGCGCGGTCGGGTCGAAGCCGGCGTAGTAGGCGACCGGACCCTCGGCGAGGTGGGCGCGCAGTGCGGCCTCGTCAGTGCTCTGGGCGATGAGCCCTCGGCGGTGCAGGTCGTCGATCACGTCGTTCACGGGGGTCCATCCTGCCCGGCCGTCCGCCGGCGAGGCTTGCCACCCGCCCGGAACACGCTGACTGACGGCGCTCCCGTCTCCCAGAACCGCCAGGGGAGATCGGTCGCCTGGCTGATGCCGACACGGGGTCCGGCGGAGACGTCGGGCGGCGGCGACCCGCGGTGCAGCCGCACGCCGCTCGATGACGACAGCAGGTCGGTGTCGAGGTCGTCGGGCCCGATGGCCAGCGCCTGGGCCAGCCGGGCCGGCCCGCGGGCGAGATCGCGTGCGGCGCGCGCCGCGGGCCGACGGGACCGGGCGAGCTCCTCACCCACGAGCACCTCACCGGCCCGTAGCAGGACGGCCGAACCAGAGCCCTCGGGCCCCACGACGACGTTGGCGCACCAGTGCACGCCGTAGCTGAAGTAGACGTACAACCGACCCGGCGGGCCGAACATGATCGCGGCGCGGGGGGTCGGGCCCCGGTGCGAATGGGCGGCCGGGTCCGTGCCGTTCCCGGAATACGCCTCGACCTCGGTGAGCCGCAGGGCGACGCGTCCCGCCGGCCGGTCGGTGACCAGCCAGGAGCCGAGCAGCGTCGGTGCGACGTCCTCGGGCGGGCCGAGCAGGTCCTCCGCTGTGAGCAGCGAGCCGGGCGCGGTCAGAGCGCGGCCGCCACCGGTGAGGACGACGCCCAGTCGGCGTGGACGACGGCGAGGTCCTTGAGCGCCGACAGCTGCTCCGCCACCCGCTCGGGCGCGGTTCCGCCGCGGGCCTTGCGGGCCGCCAGGGCGCCGGGCACCGACAGGACCGAGCGGACGTCGGGGGTGAGCCGCTCGTCGATGCCGGCCAGCTGGTCGTCGTCGAGCTGGTCGAGCTCGAGCCCGGCCTCCTCGCAGAAGGCGACCATCGAGCCGGAGATCTCGTGCGCCGACCGGAACGGCACCCCGGAGGACACGAGCCACTCCGCGACGTCGGTGGCGAGGGCGAAGCCCTGCGGTGCCGCGGCCTCGAGGACCTCCGGGCGCAGGGTGAGCGTCGCGACCATGCCGGTGACGGCGGGGAGCAGGAGCATCAGCTGCTCCATGGAGTCGAAGACCGGCTCCTTGTCCTCCTGCAGGTCGCGGTCGTAGGCCAGCGGGAGGCCCTTGAGCATGGTGAGCAGCCCGGTGAGGTTGCCGACGAACCGGCCGGACTTGCCCCGCGCCAGCTCGGCGATGTCGGGGTTCTTCTTCTGCGGCATGATCGACGACCCGGTCGCCCAGGCGTCGTCCAGCCGCGCCCAGCCGAACTCCGTCGACGTCCAGAGCACGACCTCCTCCCCCAGCCGGGAGAGGTGGACCCCCAGCAGGGCGGCGGCGAAGCAGAACTCCGCGGCGAAGTCGCGGTCGCTGACGGCGTCGATGGAGTTGTCCGCCGCCCGGTCGAAGCCCAGCTCGGCCGCGACCGCGTCGGGGTCGAGCCTCAGCGACGAGCCGGCCAGCGCACCGGCGCCGAGCGGGCTGACGGCGGTCCGGCGGTCCCAGTCCTGGAGCCGGTCGACGTCGCGGGCGATGGAGTGCGCGTGGGCCAGGAGCTGGTGGGCGATGAGCACCGGCTGCGCGTGCTGCAGGTGGGTCATGCCGGGTGCGGCGACGTCCTGGTAGCGCTCCGCGAGGCCGAGCAGCGCGAACTCCAGGGACGAGAGCTCGGCGACCAGCGCGCGCACGTTGTGCCGGAGGTAGAGGCGCAGGTCGGTGGCGACCTGGTCGTTGCGGCTGCGCCCGGCCCGGAGCTTCCCGCCGAGCGTGCCGAGCTTCTCCGTCAGGCCCCGCTCGAGCGCCTCGTGCACGTCCTCGTCGGACTCGATCGGGGTGAACGTGCCGGCGGCGACCTCGGCCGACAGCTCGGTCAGCGCGCCGACCATCTGCGCGAGCTCGTCGTCGGTGAGCAGGCCGGCGCGGTGCAGGACGCGCGCGTGAGCACGCGAGGACGCGAGGTCGTAAGGGGCCAGGCG
>DASQTE010000019.1:0-5375 GCA_035642035.1 Blastococcus sp. | reverse complement strand
CCGGGAAGACGACGCTCGTCCCGCTCGCCCTCGCCGGCACGCTGACCGGGCGCGTCGTCGTCGCCGAGCCGCGGCGCGTCGCCGCCCGCGCCGCCGCGCGCCGGATGGCCGCCCTGCTGAGCGAGCCCGTCGGCGGCCGCGTCGGGTACAGCGTCCGCGGGGACAGCCGGCGCAGCGCCGCCACGCGCGTGGAGGTGGTCACCACCGGGCTGCTGGTCCGCCGTCTGCAGGCCGATCCGGAGCTGCGCGGGGTGGACGCCGTGGTCCTCGACGAGTGCCACGAACGGCACCTGGACACCGACCTGGCGCTCGCGTTCACCCTCGACGTCCGCGGCGCCCTGCGCCCGGACCTCCAGGTCCTGGCCATGTCGGCGACGGCCCAGGCGGAGCGGCTGGCGGCGCTGCTGGGCGGCGACGGCGGGCCCGCCCCGGTCGTCGGGTCCTCCGGCGCCTCCCACGACGTCGACGTGGTCTGGGCCCCGCCGGGCGGGACGGTCGACCCCCCGCACGGCCTGCGGGTGGATCCGCGACTGCTCGCGCACGTCGCCGCGACCGTCCGCCGCGCGCTGGCGGAGCGGCCGGGCGACGTCCTCGTCTTCCTGCCGGGAGCCGGCGAGATCGGCACGGTGACCGGCCGGTTGGGCGGCGTCGACGCCGACGTGCTGCCGCTGCACGGCCGGTTGCCGGGCGGGGCGCAGGACGCCGCGCTGCAGCCGGGGTCCCGTCGCCGGGTGGTCCTCGCGACGGCCGTCGCGGAGAGCAGCCTGACCGTGCCCGGCGTCCGGATCGTCGTGGACGCCGGGCTCTCCCGGGTGCCGCGGGCCGACCTCGCCCGCGGCCTCGGCTCGCTGGTCACCGTGCGGGCGTCGCGGGCCTCGGTCACCCAGCGCGCCGGCCGGGCCGGCCGCGAGGGACCGGGTGCGGTCTACCGCTGCTGGACCGCCGCCGAGCACGACCGGCTGCCCGCGCACGAGGAGCCGGAGGTCGCCACCGCCGACCTCACCGCCTTCGTCCTGGAGCTGGCCTGCTGGGGCGCGCCCGGCGGCTCCGGCCTCGGGCTGCTCGACCCGCCGCCCCCGGCCGCGCTGCTCGTGGCCGGGCAGACGCTCCGGACCCTCGGAGCGGTCGACGACGACGGCCGGGTGACCGCTCGCGGTCGGGCGCTGACCGCGGTCGGGGTGCACCCGCGGCTGGCCCGCGCGCTGCTCGACGGCGCCGCGCTGGTCGGCCGCCGCCGGGCCGCCGAGGTGGTCGCCCTGCTGTCCGCCGACGTCTCCTCCCGCAGCGACGACCTGGCTGCGGCCTGGCGGGACCTGCGCTCCGGCGTGGACCGCGGCGCCACCGCCCGGTGGCGGGACGAGGTCACCCGGCTCGAGCGGGCCGCGCCCGACGCCGCCGCTCCCCACCTGCCCGACGACACCGCGGCCGGGCTCGTGGTCGGGCTGGCCCACCCCGAGCGGCTCGCGAGGCGCCGGCCGGGCGGCGCCGGCACCTACCTCATGGCCGCCGGCACCGGCGCCGAGCTCGCACCCGGGACGGCGCTCACCGGCGCCCCGTGGCTGGCCGTCGCCGTCGCCGACCGGGCCCCCGGCCGCCGGGACGCCCGCGTGCGGTCGGCCGTCGCCGTCGACGAGGCGACCGCCCTGGAGGCCGCGGGCCCGCTCCACCGGGACGGCGACGAGGTGGCCTGGCGTGACGGCGACGTGCGCAATGCGCGGGTGGAGCGGCTCGGCGCGATCGTGCTGGCCGAGCGGCCGGCGCGCGATCTGGACCCCGCTGCGGTGTCGGCCGCGCTCGCCGAGGGGCTGCGCCTGGAGGGGCTCGGGCTGCTGCACTGGACGCCCGCCGCCCGCCGGCTGCGCGAACGCCTGGCCGCGGCCCGTGCCGGGCTCGGCGAGCCGTGGCCGGCCGTCGACGACGACGCCCTGCTCGCCACGATCGACCTCTCCGGCGCCCGCAGCCGCGCCGACCTGTCGCGGGTCGACGTCGTCGCGGCCCTCCGGGCGCTGGTGCCCTGGCAGGTGGCCGGTGACCTCGACACCGTGGTCCCCGAGCACGTCCGGGTGCCCACCGGCTCGCGGATCCGGGTCGACTACACCGACCCGGCCGTGCCGACGTTGTCGGTCCGCGTCCAGGAGGTCTTCGGCTGGGGGCAGGCTCCGGTGGTCGCCGGGCGCCCGCTGCGGCTGCAGCTGCTCTCCCCCGCCCAACGGGTGGTGGCCACCACGGCCGACCTCGCCGGCTTCTGGGTCACCGGCTACCCCGCCGTCCGCAGCGAGCTCCGTGGCCGGTACCCGCGCCACCCCTGGCCCGAGGACCCCGCGGCGGCACCGGCGACGAGGCGGGCGACGCCTCGGGGGCGGCCGCGGGACTGAGTTCGCCGGCCGCCGCGGTCAGGCGGCGAGGACCGGGAATCCCGCCGGGAGGCCGTGCCGCCACACGGGGGTGTCGTCCTCGCCGCTGCGCGGGTCGCCCGCCAGCCACACCTGGTCGCGGCCGGCCCGCTTGGCGCGGTACAGCGCACGGTCGGCGTCGCCGAGGGTCTCCTCGACGGTCCGGTCCTCACCGACGACGGCGAGGCCGGCGGAGAACGAGACCCCGAGGCCCTCGTCCCCGAACGCCTCCCGGAGCCGCCGGGTCAGCTGCTTCCCGCAGCGCTCCTGCTCGCGGCAGCGCAGGAGGACGACCATCTCCTCCCCACCGGAGCGGGCGGCCCGGTCGCGGGTCCGCAGCTGCCGCCCGAGGTGGCGGCCGAAGGTCTCCAGCACGTGGTCGCCGTAGGCGTGCCCGCGCTCGTCGTTGACCCGCTTGAAGTGGTCGAGGTCGAACACGACGAGGACGTCGCCCGCCTCGGCCTCGGCCAGGAACCGGGCCATGCCGCGGCGGTTGGCCAGGCCGGTCAGGGGGTCGATGTGCGCGTCGGCGTGCAGCTGGGCGACCAGGACGTCCTGGCGGCGGCGCATCCGGTTGAGCAGGTGGGCCAGGGCCAGCCACACCCCCGCGACGAAGCACGTACGGAGGGCGAGCTCCGCGTTGAACGCACGCAGGCTGACCACGTAGGTGACCAGGGCGGGCAGCAGCAGCACCGCGCCACCGCGGTCGGGCAGGAAGAGGCCGGTGTAGGCGAAGCACAGGACGAAGTAGCCGATCATCACCCCGGCCAGACCGGGAGCGGCGACCGTGGTCAGCGCCAGGCCGAGCAGCGCGAGGACCGGGAACACCAGCAGGGCCCACTCGGAGCTCGTCCGACGCGGCAGGGCGTGGCTCAGCCAGCCGACGCACAGGTGCACGGCGACGACCGCGGCGAGCAGCGGCCAGTGCACCGGTGTCGGGCGCAGCACCGCCAGCGCCAGCCCGGTGGTCAGCAGCGAGCCGAGACTCAGTAGCCGGCCGTAGCCGAGGGCGTCTCCCCCGCGCCACCACCACCCGGGCAGGAGACCCACCGAGTCGTCGCCGGCATCTCGACCGTTCCACCGCATGGGGAGTAGGTCGGCGGGGGGCGGCCGGAGCTGAACGGGATGGCGGCCGGCACCCCCGCACGGGTGAGACGGGACCCGGCCGACGTTTCGCCCGCACGAGACCGGGGTCATGCCGCCCTGCTCTGCGGACCGGCGGCCGCCCGGCGAGGATCACCCGGTGACACCGACACCGCCCACCGACGAGTGGGGCATCGACGCCGCCTGGCTGGACGCGCTCGACGAGGAGCACGAGGTCGCCCCGGCCACCATCGACCGGCTCCGCGAGATCATCGGCCGTCCGCCGGCCGACCTGGACGACCGGGCCCCGATCGTGGCCCGTCCCGGTGACGTGCTGGAGGTCGACGAGGCCGACGTCGTGTGCGAGGACGGCGAGGTGCGGCACGTCGACGGCGAGCTGCCCGAGGACTTCCCGCTCGGCTACCACTGGCTGCAGTCGCCCGAGGGCCGCCGTCGCCGGCTGATCGTCTCCCCGGGCCGCTGCTGGCCGCCCGAGGGCCGGGCCTGGGGCTGGGCGGTGCAGCTGTACGCCGCCCGGAGCCGCGACAGCTGGGGCATCGGCGACCTCGCCGACCTCCGCGCGATCCGGCGCATGGCCGCCGAGCAGGGGGCTGGCTTCGTGCTCATCAACCCGCTGCACGCCGTCGCCCCGACCGCCGGGCAGGAGGCCAGCCCCTACCTGCCCGCCACCCGCCGCTTCCGCAATCCCGTCTACCTGCGCGTGACCGAGGTCCCCGGTGCCGACGGCGTCGACCTCGAGGAGGACGCCGGCCGCGCGCTCTCGGACGGCTCGCTGATCGACCGGGACGCCATCTGGGCCCGCAAGCGGGAGGTCCTCATGCGGATCTTCTTCGCGCACGGCGGCGGCGAGGCCTTCGCCCGGTGGCGCGAGGAGCAGGGGCGGACGCTGCAGGACTGGGCGACGTGGGCGGCGATCGCCGAGGAGCACGGCGGCGACTGGCACACCTGGCCCGAGGAGCTGCGCCGCCCGGAGAGCCCGGAGCTCGCCGACTACGTGCAGCGGCACGGCGCCGTCGTCGCCTTCCACGCCTGGTTGCAGTGGGCGCTGGACCTGCAGTTCACCGCCGCGACCGGGGAAATGACCGTGATCCAGGACCTGCCGATCGGCTTCGCCGGCGGCGGCGCCGACGCGTGGACGTGGCAGGACGTGCTGGCCGAGGGCGTCGACGTGGGCGCCCCGCCGGACGCCTTCAACAGCCAGGGGCAGAACTGGGGCTCGCCGCCGCTGATCCCGTGGCGGCTCCGTGACGCCGACTACGAGCCGTTCATCCAGTCGATCCGCGCGACCATCGCCGGCGCCGGCGGCCTGCGGATCGACCACGTCATGGGGCTGTTCCGGCTGTGGTGGGTCCCGTCCGACGGCAGCGCGGCGGACGGCGCCTACGTGCGCTACCCGTCCGAGGACCTGCTCGACATCGTCGCGCTGGAGAGCCACCGGGCGCAGGCCCTGGTCGTCGGCGAGGACCTCGGCACCGTCGAGGACGGCGTCCGGGAGGCCATGGCCGAGCACGGCATCCTCTCCTACCGGCTGCTCTGGTTCGAGGACGACGACCCGGCCGAGTGGCCGGCGGAGGCCATGGCCGCGATCACCACGCACGACCTGCCGACCGTCGCCGGCCTGTGGACCGGGAAGGACGTCGAGGAACAGCGGGAGCACAGCACCGGGACCGACGAGGAGCTCGAGCGCGGGCGCGCCTCGCTGCTCGCGCAGCTGCCGGGGCTGGCGGAGGGCGCATCCGTCGAGGAGGCGGTGACGCACGCCCACGAGCGGCTGGCCGGGGCGCCGTCCACGCTGCTGTCGGCGACGCTCGACGACGCGCTCGGCGAACTGCGGCGGCCGAACATGCCCGGGACGACCGACCGGCCCAACTGGTCGCT
>DASQTE010000018.1:0-26428 GCA_035642035.1 Blastococcus sp. | reverse complement strand
CGCGGCTCGGGGTAGGCGTACGCGTAGAAGCTGCCCTCCGCGGAGCCGCCGGGCCAGTACCCGCAGCTCGACACCTCCTCGCTGTACGCCTCGCGCATCACCCAGTCCGGGCAGTGCGGGACGCCGCCGGGGTGCGGCGGCGCTCCCCGGCCCGAGAAGCGGGTGGTGGCCAGGTCGAAGGCGCCCCAGAAGAAGTGCACCGGGCTGGCCTTGCCGCGGAACTCGCCCCGGAAGGTGCTGAGCACGCGGTGGGCGCTCACCAGCGATGTCCAGAAGCGATGGACGGCCTCGCGGTCGTAGGCGGCGTGCGTCTCGTCCTCCGCGAACGGGATCGCCTCCGCCACCTCCACCGGCGAGCCCGCGGCCGGCACGTCCAGGCCGAGCTCAGCGAGCCGTGCACGGAACTCGGCGTGGAAGTCGGCCACGCTCCGGGGCTCCAGGGCCATCCGGCGGCTGCGCCCGTCCGTCGTCAGGACGGCGAGCTGGTGCTCGGTGAAGTCGAGGACGACCTCGACTCCTGTCCGCCCGTACGGCATGAGCGAGGTGGTCAGCCCCCGCGCGTCCACGTAGAGCGGCACGTGCCACCAGTGGTTGACGGCCGGCGCGAGGGCGAGCCGGAGCTTGCCCACGATCTGGGTCCACAGGTGGACGGTGTCGCGGGTGTCCTGCCACCGGTCGAGCGGCAGGGCGGGCCAGCCGTCCTGCTCGTTCCCGGGCGTGGTCGTCTCGTGGATGGCCATGCCGAGAGGCTGCCAGGCGGAAACAGAGGTCACCGCACGGGGCCGAGCGCGCGCTCGAGCACCCGGGAGCGGTAGGCCCAGCTCAGCAGGGCGAACCACAGCACGAGGGCCGGCAGCACCGTCCGGAACACCGGGTCCGCGGCCTGGGTGAGCCCGAAGTAGTCGGTGAACCAGGGCACGAACAGCAGCCCCGAGAAGACCACGACCAGCACGACGACGAGCACGGCCGGCCGCCGGTCACCGTCAGGTCGCGTCCAGGCGGCGAAGAACCGGTGCGGCGGCTTGAGGAACAGGATGAGCAGGAACGCGGCGTAGGAGACGAAGGTCGACAGCGCGGTCTGGGCGCCGATCGTCGCCGCCGCGTCGGCGAAGCCGACGTCGTCCGAGGAGAGCCCCGTGTAGCTCTCGAAGTCGGCGAGCACCTCGGCCGGGGTGCCGGCACGGCTGAGCCCCTCGAAGAGGAACGTGTAGTGGTAGGCGTAGAGGCCGACGCCTCCGGCGGCCGTGATCACCGCCGCCGGGACGACGAACCGCCCCAGGTTCGGCAGCAGCTGGGGGTCCGGCGCCGTCGGGCGTGCCCACGCCGTGAGGAACAGCGTCGGGACGCCGACGGTGAGCAGCGTGAGCCCGACGTTGGCCGGGGAGTACGGGAAGCCCAGGCCGAGCATCGTCACCGCGAGGATGACCAGGCCCTGCGTGCCGACGCGGGCCAGGAAGACCTGCATCGAGGTGCCGATGCCGTCGATGATCCGCCGGCCCTCGTGCCGGGCCGGCCGGAGCGCGGCCAGGCTGTCGTCGGTCAGCACGATGTCGGCGACGTCGCGGGCGACGGCGCTGCCGCTCCTCATCGCCACGCCCACGTGGGCCCGCTTGAGCGCCCGGGCGTCGTTCACGCCGTCGCCGATCATCGCGACGTAGCGGCCCTGCCGGCGCAGCGACTCGACCAGCCGCTCCTTCTGCTCCGGGGCGATCCGCCCGAACACCGTCGTGCGGGCGACCAGCCGATCCAGCTCGGGGTCGGTCAGGCCGTCGAGCTCGGGACCGGCGACCGGCACCCCCGGGTCCAGCCCGGCCTGCCGGGCGAGGGCGGCGACCGTCCGCGGGTCGTCGCCCGACACCACCTTGAGCCCGACCCCGTCGCGGGCGAAGCCGGCGATCGTCTCCGGGACGTCCGGCCGCAGCTCGTCGGCCAGCGACACGACGGCGACGGGCTCGAGCGGCGGGAGCTGCGGCCGCCCGGCGGCATCCCGCACCGGGGTGCCGGCGGCGGCGCGGGCCACGACGAGCACGCGCAGCCCCCGGGCCGTGCGCGCGGCGACCTCGTCGGTGAGGGGCGTCCCGGACAGGGACGGAGCGAGGCGGTCGGGCGCCCCGAGGACGTACACGCCGTCGTCCGTGCGCAGGGCGCTCCACCGCAGCGTCGAGGAGAAGGGGATCTCGTCGCGGACCGCCCAGGCCTCGCCGGGCAGGCCGGCGGCCAACGCCGCCGTGGTCAGGTTCGGCGCCGCCGTGCTGCGGGCCAGCGAGCCGACGAGCCGGGCGGCGTCCGCGGCGTCGAGGGGGCCCAGCGGGTGCACCTCCGCGAGCGCGAGCCGCCCGGTGGTGAGGGTCCCGGTCTTGTCGGTGCAGACGACGTCGACGTTGCTCACCGACTCCACGGCGTTGACCTGCTGCACGAGCGCACCCCGCCCACTGCTCCGCGCCGCGCCGACCGTGTAGGCGACGGCGACGAGGAAGAACAGCCCGTACGGGACCAGGCCCGACAGCACCGCGGTGGTCTGCACGACCCGCACGAGGGTGAAGCCCTCCAGTGCCGCCTGGGCCAGGATCGCCACGCTCATCAGCGCGACCAGCAGCATCACCAGCCGGACGACGAACTCGATGCGGCGCTGCAGCGGCGTCCGGTCGGTGGTCGACTGCCGCGCGTCGGTGGTCAGCCGGCTGGCGTAGCTGGCGGCCCCGACGTCGCGGGCGACCTGATGCCCCTCGCCGCCGACGCAGAAGCTGCCGGACAGCAGGTCGTCGCCGGCCGACTTCTGCAGCGGCTCGGACTCGCCGGTCAGCAGCGACTCGTCCACGTCCACCTGCCCGCCGTCGAGCACCGGCCCGTCGACGACGACCTGGTCCCCGGGGCGCACGTGCACCACGTCGCCGCGGACGACCTCCTCCGGCGTCACCTCGACGTCCCGGCCGTCGCGCACGACGGTGACCCGGCTGCGGCCGAGCAGCTGCAGCCGGTCGAGCTTGCGCTTGGCCCGGATCTCCTGCACCGCGCTGATGGCCGCGTTGACCAGGCCCAGGCCGACGCTGGTGAACGCGTCGCTGTACCGGCCCAGCGCGAGGAGCGCGGCGCCGATCACGAACAGGATGATGTTGAAGAAGGAGAAGACGTTCGTGCGGACGATCCGGGCGTAGCTCCGCGACGACGCACTGACGGCGACGTTGCCCTCACCGCGCCGGTGCCGGGCCCCCGCCTCCCGCTGGGAGAGCCCGGCCGCCACCCCGTCGCCCAGCGCGGCGCCCGAGTGCTGCACGTCCACCCGGCCCGCCCTCCGTCGTCCGGCCCGACCGCGATCGTGCCGTCGACCCGAGTCTGCCGGGCGGGGCGCGGGCCTGCCCGTCCACCGACGGACGACGGCAGGATGCGCGGCATGGACTTCGAGTCGGGTCTCGAACCGGAGATGCAGCCGGATCTGGACCAATTCCTGCTGGCCCGCATCGCCGAGGACAAGCGGATCGCCACCGACGCCGCGACGGCGAGCGGGCAGGAGGAATGGGACCCAGCCGACCTGCCCGGCTCCGGGCCGCCGCACGACCCGGCGGCCGAGCACGTCGCCCGGCACGATCCCGCCCGGGTCCTGGCCGAGTGCGGCGCCCGGCGGCGGCTGGTCCTGGCCTGCCGGGACATCGGCCCCGACCGGGCCTTCCTCGGCGCCCGACCCGATGGCCTGGCGGACTTCCTGCTGAATCCGACCGACCAGCACCAGCTCGCCGCCGTCACCCTGGCACTGCTCGCGCTGCCGTACGCCGGCCACCCGGAGTACCGCCGGGAGTGGCGCCCGTGAGAGGCCGCAGATCCTCGGTGCCGCCGGCCACGCCCCAGCTCGCCGAGGAGCCCGCCGGTGGCCCGGCCCGGCGACGCGTCGCACCGGCCCGCTGAGGGAGCCCGACCGGGCGGAAGGATCTGCGGATGTCCCTGACCACGGGCGCCGGACCGTCGACGGCACGGGGCCATCGCGTGTTCGCCGCCGTGCTCGTCGTCGTCCTCCTGCTGTGGAACAACGTCGTCGTCGCCGTCGTGCCCTCGAGTGCCTACGTGCCGCTCAACTGCGCCGCGGCAGCGGTGCTGCTCGGCGCGGCGCGCTGGTCGGGGCTGTCCTGGGAGCAGCTGGGGCTGTCGCGCAGCCGGGTCCGCGCGGGCCTCGCGTGGGGCGGCGGTGCGTTCGCGCTCGTGGCCGCGCTGTACGCGACCGGCCTGGTGGTGCCCGGTCTGCAGCCCCTCCTCGCCGACGACCGGGTGGCCGGCGCCGACTTCGGGGACATCGCCGGGAACGTCCTCGTGCGCATCCCGCTCGGCACGGTCCTGTGGGAGGAGGTGGCCTTCCGCGGGGTGCTGCTGGCGGCGCTCGCCCGGGTCCTGCCCCTGCGCTCCGCGGTCGTCGTCGCGGCCGTCGTCTTCGGCCTCTGGCACGTCCGGCCCACCCTGAGCGGGGTCGCGGCCAACGACCTGGCCGACGGTCCGTGGCTCGTCGGCCTCGTCGTGGTGCTCGGCTGCGTGGCCACCGCGGCGGCGGGGCTGCTCTTCACCTGGCTGCGGCTGCGCAGCGGCAGCCTCCTCGCCCCCGCGCTGCTGCACCTGGCGACGAACGCGATGGGGACCGTCGCGGCCGTCGCCGCGCACCGCCTCGGGTGACCGGTCAAGGAGCGGCGCCCTCGCGCAGCCGCTCGACCTGCGGGGAGCGGTGGACCGCAACGCGCCGGCCGGAGCGCTCGGCGGCCTCGAGGTGGTCGAGGAGGAGGTCGAACGCGGGCGCCGAGAAGCGGGTCACCGAGCCGGCGTCGATGCCGTCGATGCGCGCCGGCTCGAGCCCGTACCGCCGGTGGAAGGAGTCGACGACCGGTGCGTCGACCTCGCCGGCCAGCACCAGCATCCGCCCGCCGGCCGTGTTGAGCAGGCGGACGATGCCACGGCCCGCGGGACCCGGGGACGACGGCGCGCTCACCCGCCCAGTGTCCCGGTACCCGGGCGCCCCGTGCCTGTCGGAGGCGTGGGCGAGACTGCACCGGTGAACCGCGTCGTCCTCGTGCGCCGCGGCGAGGGCGGGGTCGAGGCCCGGGAGTGCGGCGACGACGGCGCGACGCCGCGCAGCACGCGGCTGGCCGCGGCGGACCTCGCGGGCTACGTGCGGGAGCGCGAGCGGGAGCCGGTGCGCTGGGTGTGGGACGACACCACCCGCTGGTACCCCGCACTCCTCGACGCGGGCGTCCGGGTCGAGCGGTGCACCGACCTGCGGCTCGGCCACGCCCTCCTGCGCCGGTCCCCGCTCGTCGACCAGGGCCTGCTCGTGGGAAGCGACACCCCGGGGTGGGACGCGCTGCAGCCGGTCACGGCCGCGGACCCGGCGCTCTTCCAGCTCGACGACCCCGCCGACCTGCTCGACCCGGTCGGCGAGCACGCGCGGCAGCAGGCCGCGCTGGAGGCCTCGCGGGAGCGGGGCCGCCTCGGGCTGCTGCTGGCGGCCGAGTCCTCCGGAGCGCTGGTCGCGGCGGAGATGACGCACGCCGGCCTGCCCTGGCGGGCGGACGTCCACGGCCGGCTGCTGGCCGAGCTGCTCGGCCCGCGGCCGGCGGCGGGGGCGCGGCCGGCGACCCTGGAGCGGCTGCTCGCCGGGATCCGGCCCGCGCTCGGCGCCCCGGACCTCAACCCCGACTCGCCGGGTGAGCTGCTGCGCGCCCTGCAGGGAGCCGGCCTGCCGGTGACCGACACCCGCTCCTGGACGCTGGAGCAGCTCGAGCACCCCGCCGTCCCGGCGCTCCTGGAGTACAAGAAGCTCTCGCGGCTGCTGCAGGCCAACGGCTGGAACTGGCTGGACACCTGGGTGCGCGACGGCCGGTTCCGTTCCTGGTTCCTGCCCGGCGGCGTGGTCACCGGCCGGTGGGCGGCCACCGGCGGCGGCGCGCTGTCCGTCCCCACCCAGATCCGCCCGGCCGCGGTCGCCGACGAGGGCTGGCGGTTCGTCGTCGCCGACGTCGCCCAGCTCGAGCCCCGGGTGCTCGCCGGGATGAGTGGCGACGTCGCCATGGCGGAGGCGGCGCGGTCGAGCGACCTGTACGAGGGCATGGTCGCCGCCGGCGCCGTGACCAGCCGGGCGGAGGCGAAGGTCGGGATGCTCGGCGCCTTGTACGGCGCGACCCGCGGGGAGAGCGGCCGCATGATGCCCCGGCTGACCCGCCGCTACCCGCGGGCGATCGGCCTCGTCGAGGAGGCCGCCCGCGCCGGCGAGCGGGGAGAGGTGGTGCGCACGCTGCTGGGCCGGGGGTCGCCGCGGCCCGGGCGCTCGGGCGGCAACCCCGACGAGCCCGGCGAGCCGCCCGGTGCCGCCGAGCCCGCCGCGGACCGGGACCGCCACCGTCGCGCGTGGGGCCGGTTCACCCGCAACTTCGTCGTCCAGGGCACCGGGGCCGAGTGGGCCCTGTGCTGGCTCGCCGACCTGCGCAACCGGCTTTGGCGGCTGGGGGCGTCCGGGACGGTGGAGCAGCGGCCGCACCTGGTCTTCTTCCTCCACGACGAGGTCGTCGTCCACACGCCCGAGCAGCTCACCGACCGGGTGGTGGAGGAGGTCCGGCTTGCCGCGGCCGAGGCCGGGCGGCTCCTGTTCGGGGCGTTCCCCATCGACTTCCCGCTGGACGTCGCCGTCGTCCGGTCGTGGGCCGACGCCGGCTGAGGCACCGATATCGGCAGCATTGCCGAGTGTCGACGCGCTCGCTTTGGGCATTGGACGCGGCACGCGCCGAGACGGGAGCGCGGTAGTCGGAGGAAGGGCGATCTGTTGCGAGCCATGGTGTACCGGGGGCCGTACAAGGTCCGCGTCGAGGAGAAGGACATCCCGGCGATCGAGCATCCCAACGACGCGATCGTGCGGGTCGCGCTGGCCGCCATCTGCGGCTCCGACCTGCACCTCTACCACGGCATGATGCCCGACACGCGGATCGGGCACACGTTCGGCCACGAGTTCATCGGCGTGGTGGAGCAGGTCGGTTCGTCGGTGCAGAACCTGCAGGTGGGCGACCGGGTGATGGTGCCGTTCAACATCTTCTGCGGCTCCTGCTGGTTCTGCGCGCGGGGGCTGTACAGCAACTGCCACAACGTGAACCCGAACGCGACCGCGGTCGGCGGCATCTACGGTTACTCGCACACCACCGGCGGCTACGACGGCGGCCAGGCGGAGTACGTGCGCGTCCCGTTCGCCGACGTCGGGCCGGCGAAGATCCCCGACTGGATGAGCGACGAGGACGCCGTGCTCCTCACCGACGCAACCGCCACCGGCTACTTCGGCGCCCAGCTCGGCGACATCGCCGAGGGCGACACGGTGGTCGTGTTCGGCGCCGGCCCCGTCGGGCTGGTGGCGGCCCAGTCGTCCTGGCTCATGGGCGCCGGCCGGGTCATCGTCGTCGACCACCTCGACTACCGGCTGGAGAAGGCGCGGGACTTCGCGCACGCGGAGACGCTGAACTTCGCCGAGTTCGACGACGTCGTCGTGGAGCTGAAGAAGCAGACCGACTACCTGGGCGCCGACGTCGCGATCGAGTGCGTCGGCGCCGAGGCCGACGGCAACCTGATGCAGCACGTCGCCGGGGCGAAGCTCAAGCTGCAGGGCGGCTCACCGGTGGCGCTGAACTGGGCGATCGACGGCGTGCGGAAGGGCGGGACCATCTCGGTGATGGGCGCCTACGGGCCCATCCCCAACGCGGTCAAGTTCGGCGACGCCCTGAACAAGGGGCTGACGCTGCGGATGAACCAGGCGCCGGTGAAGCGCCAGTGGCCCCGGCTGTTCGAGCACGTCAAGAACGGCTACCTCAAGCCGAGCGAGATCGTCACCCACCGGTTCCCGCTCGAGCACATCGCCGAGGCGTACCACGTGTTCTCCAGCAAGCTCGACGGCTGCATCAAGCCGCTGATCCTGCCCAGTGCGGCCTGAGGGGGCTCCGATGACCGAGACCGACATCCCGACCGCCTACGTCCGGGACCGGCGCACGACCGGCGAGACGCCCGAGCAGTTGCGGGCACGCATCCCCGGCTGGGGGGCCGACCTCGACCCCGCGGACCGGCCCTCGAACCCGAAGCTGCAGTACGCGCCGGACAGCACAGGGGCGCACTGGGACTTCCCCGAGCGGCAGCCGGAGCGGTGGCCGCGGGAGCGGTCGATCGAGCACGCGTTCGTGACGCCCGTCTTCGGCACGGCCCAGCCGCCCAAGGGGCTCTCCGGGGCGATCCGGAAGCTGGCCTACGCCCGGTACAGCGAGGGGCGCCTGGCCCACTGGATGCTGCTCGTCCTCGCCGACCGCATCGACGCGTGGGAGGAGCACCTGCATTCGTTCGCCACCACGCGACCGGACAACCCGGTCACCGAGACCGGGGTCAAGGCGGAGTTCACCCACCACGGCCTCAGCTCCCGCAAGGGGAGGGTCGACGTCCGGCACCAGGTCCTCGACCCGGTGATCGTCGCCGGTCCGTGGCTGGCGGCCGCGGGGGTGGCGACCGTCGGCGCCCGGAGGCTGGTGCGCGCCGTCCGCCGCTGACGGGCCGGCGCGACGGCCTCGCTGTCAGGCGGCCTGGCGGTGGTGGTGGCAGCGGCCGTCGGTGGTGGCGCGGGCGCCGCAGGGCGCGCCGGCCTTCGTCCGGCCGCCGCTGTCGCCGCACCGGGCGGGGCCCGCGGCGGGCTCGGGGGCGACCGGCGCGGTCGCGGCCACCGGGGCCGGGGCCGGGCGGGTGAAGGGCAGGACGACACCCCCGCCGACCGTGTCCAGGACGGCCGGTGCGGACCGGCGGCGCCCGGACCGGCGGTGCAGAGCCGTCACGGCGGTCAGGCCGGCGGTGACGGCGACGAGGGTGCTGGCGACGTGGCTCCTGCGCATGCCCTTCTCATCGGCACACCTCGGACCATGTGGTACGGCCGAGCGGGTCAGGTGCCGCAGAAGGTCCGGTAGCTCCCGAAGTCCTGCGGGGCGGGCTCGGCGTACCGCTCCAGGCCGGGGCGCTCCTCGAACGGGCGGGTCACCGCGTCCAGGAGGCGGCCGAGCGGATCGAGGTCGCCCGCGGTCGCCGCGTCGAGCGCCTCCTCGACCCGGTGGTTGCGCGGGACGTACACGGGGTTGACCCGGTCCATCGCCCCGGCGTCGGGGGCCAGGGCGCGCCAGCGCGCCAGCCACCCGTCGAACGCCGCCAGGTCGAGGACCAGCAGCCGGGCCGGCTCGGCGTCGCCGCGGGCCGCCGCGCCGAGGGCCCGGTAGAACGACGTGTGGTCCACGTGGTTCTGGGACAGCAGGCCGAGCAGGTCGTCGATCAGCGGCCCGGTCACCGCCGGGTCGACGTCGTCGCGCAGGCCCAGCTTGGCCCGCATGCCGGCCGACCAGGTGGCGTTGTACCGGGGACGGAACCCGTGCAGCGCCTCGACCGCCAGGGCGATCGCCTGCTCCTCGTCGTCGGCGAGCACGGGGAGGAGCGCCTCGGCGAGCCGGGCGAGGTTCCACTCGGCAACCACCGGCTGGTTGCCGTAGGCGTAGCGCCCGCCCGCATCGATCGAGCTGTAGACCGTGGCCGGGTCGAAGGCCTCCATGAAGGCGCAGGGGCCGTAGTCGATCGTCTCGCCCGAGATCGTCATGTTGTCGGTGTTCATGACGCCGTGCACGAACCCGACGAGCATCCAGCGCGCCACGAGGTCGGCCTGGGCGGCGACGACCGACTCGAACAGCGCGAGGTAGGGCTGCTCGGCGTCGGCTGACGCGGGGGAGTGCCGGCTGATCGCGTGGTCGGCGAGCCGCCGGAGCAGGTCCACGTCGCCCGTGGCCCGGGCGTACTGGAAGCTGCCGACCCGCAGGTGGCTGGCGGCGACCCGGGCCAGGACGGCGCCGGGCAGCAGCGTCTCCCGGACCACGTCGCGACCGGTCGCTACCACGGCGAGGGACCGCGTCGTCGGGATGCCGAGGGCGTGCATCGCCTCGCTGATCACGTACTCCCGCAGCATCGGACCCACCGCGGCCAGCCCGTCGCCGCCGCGGGCGAACGGCGTGCGCCCCGAGCCCTTGAGGTGCACGTCGCGGCGCCGGCCGTCGTCGCCGACGAGCTCGCCGAGCAGGAGCGCCCGGCCGTCGCCGAGACGCGGCGTGTACCCGCCGAACTGGTGGCCGGCGTAGGCCTGCGCCACCGGCGACGCCCCCGGCGGGACGAGCTCGCCGACCAGGAACCGCACCCCGTCGGCGGACCGCAGCTCGGCCGCGTCCAGCCCGAGCTCGACGGCCAGCGGCTCGTTGAGCACGAGCAGCCGGGGGTCGGGGGCGTGCTCGGCCCGCCAGGCCAGCGACAGTTCCGGGAGTTCGCGGGCGAAACGGTCGTCGAGGGGAACGCTCACCGGCGGCGCGATGCTCACCCCGACCAGGGTACGAGCGGTCGGGTCAGTGCTCGCGGGCGCCGACCGGTTCCCGCTCCTGCTGCGGGCGGGCCGGCTCCGCCTTCTCCAGCGCCGCCCCCTCGACGTCGAGCACCGGCAGCCAGCGCAGCCAGCGCGGCAGCCACCAGGCGCGCTCGCCGAGCAGGGCGAGCGCGGCCGGGACGATCACCATGCGGACGACGAAGGCGTCGAAGAGGATGCCCGCGGCGAGCGCGAAGGCGATCGACTTGATCGTGGCCTCGCCGGCGGGGACGAAGCCGGCGAACACCGAGAACATGATCAGCGCGGCGGCGACCACGACCGGCGCCGCCTGGCGGAACCCGGTGCGGATCGCGTCGAGCGGAGCCGAGCCGTGGCTGTGCGCCTCGTGCATGCGGGACACCAGGAAGATCTGGTAGTCCATCGCCAGCCCGAACAGGATGCCGATCACCAGGATCGGCGTGAGGCTGATCAGCGGGCCGGTGCTGTCGAGGTTCACCACGTCGGCGAGCCAGCCCCACTGGAAGACGGCGACAGTGGCGCCGAGGGAGGCGCCCACGGTGAGCAGGAAGCCCAGCACGCCGACCAGGGGGACCAGCAGCGACCGGAACACCAGCACCAGCAGGACGAGGGCCAGGCCCACGACGAGGGTGAGGTAGACCGGCAGCGCCTCGTCCAGGCTCTGCGCGACGTCGACGCTGACCGCGGTCGCTCCGGTGACCGACGCGTCGACCCCGTCGAGCCGGTCCAGCCCGGCCCGCAGGTCGGCGACCAGCTGCTCGGTCGCCGGGTCGGTGGGGCCGGACTCCGGGACGACCGTGAGCAGGGCCGCGGTGCCGTCGGCGTTCGGGATGGGCGGAGTCACGACGGCGACGTCGCCCAGCTCCGACACGGTGCCGCTGACGCCCGCCGCGGCCTCGGCGGCGGCGTCGCCCTCGAAGAGGACGGTGATCGGCCCGTTGAAGCCGGGGCCGAAGCCGTCGGCGAGCAGCTGCTCGGCCTTCTCCTGGGTGCTGCCGTCCGGGGGCGTCTGCACCAGCGTCGTCTGCATGGAGAAGAAGGGGATCGAGATGACGGCGAGCGCCACGACGGCCAGCAGCAGGGACACCACGCGGCTGCGGGTGACCGTGTCGGCCCACGCCGCGAGGAAGCGGCGCCCGCCGGCCGGGTCGTCGCTGCCGGCGGCCGCGTCGGCCGCGGCGGACCGATGTTTCTTCGGTAGCGCCCGGTACCCGAGGTAGCTCAGCGCGGCGGGCACCAGGGTGAGCGCCACCAGGACGGCGGCGACGATGGTCAGCGCCGCGGCGACGCCCATCTGGGTCAGGAACGGGATGCCGACGACGAACAGGCCGGCGAGCGCGATGACCACGGTGAGCCCCGCGGTCACGACGGCGGAGCCGGCGGTGCCCACGGCCGTGCGGATCGCCGTCGGGACGTCGGACCCGCGCCGCAGCTCCTGCCGGTAGCGGGTGACGATGAACAGCGCGTAGTCGATGCCGACCGCGAGGCCGAGCATGGCCGCCAGCGTCGGGGTCGTCGACGACAGGTCGATGAAGCCGGTCGCGATCGTGACGCCGAGGACGCCGATGCCCACGCCGACGAGCGCCGTCAGCAGGTTCATGCCGGCCACGGCCAGCGAGCCGTAGGTGACGGCGAGGACCACGAGGGCGACGACGACACCGATGGCCTCCGTGGGGCCACCGACGTGCGGGGCCTCCTGGGTGGCCTCGCCGGCCGCCTCGACGGTGAGGCCGCCGGAGCGCGCCTCGTCCACGGCGTCGAGCAGGGCCTCCTGCTCCGCGGGGGTCACCTCACCGGGCGCGGACGTGTACGTGACTGTGCTGTAGGCGGTGCTCTGGTCGGCGTTCACCGAGGGCGCGGCCGGGTCCAGCGGGTTCGTGGCGGAGGCGACGCCCGGCAGCTCGGACAGCGCCCCGACCAGCTCGCCGAGCGCGCCGGCGTTCTCCGGGGTGGTGAGCGTCTGGCCCTCGGGGGCCTGGACGACCACCCGCGCCGTGGCGCCCTCCCCGCCGGTGCCGAACTCCGCACCGATCCGCTCCAGCGCCGTGGTCGACTCCTGACCGGGGATGGAGAAGGAGCTCGACGTCTCCCCGGCGAGGGTCACCGCCCCCACGCCGCCGCCGACGAGGACGACCAGCCAGAGGAGGACCACCGGCAACCGGTGGCGGTGCGAGAAGCCACCGAGTCGCGACAACAGAACAGCCATGGGTCAGGCCTCCACCTGATCGGTAACGGGAAGAGCGGCGCCGGGACTGCGGTGGCCGAGCGCGTCGAAGCAGGTGGCGACGATGAACGGCCGCCACGCGGTCGTCTGGTCCTGGGCGTGGGCCGCCAGGGTCAGGACCGCCAGTGCGGTCAGCGAGCCGACGACCCGGATCGCGCGCTCCGAGGGCGGCGCCGCGGGATCGACGCCGAAGGCCTCCAGGGCGGCCGCGCCGGCGGCGTCGACCTCGGCGATCGCGGCCTCCTGCTCGCCCTGGGTCAGCGGTGCCAGGAGCAGCGCCACCAGCCCGGGGTGGGCCAGGGCGAGGTCGAGCAGGAACTCGAGGACGTGCCGGTCCCGCGCGGGCCCGTGCGGCAGGTCGCCCACCTGGTCGAGCACCCGGCGGCCGAGCGCCTCGGCCTGGCCGAGGACCGCCTGGTGCAGCGCCTCCTTGCTGGGGAAGTGGTGCAGGAGACCGGCCTTGGAGAGGCCGACGGCGTCGGCCACCTCCTGGACGGAGGTCTTGGCGTAGCCGCGCCGGGCGAAGAGGGCGGCCGCGCGATCGAGGATGCTGTCCTCGATCTGGTCGCGGAACGGTCGGGCCACGACGACCACCGTACGGCGCACCGACCAATCTGGTAGGTCGGCCGACCGGAACGGTCGGTGCCGTTGCTCACACGGCGGTGCCCGGCTCCCGCGCGAGGAGGACGAGCGCCCGCTCGGTGAGGAGCCGCGTGGCCGCCGGGTCGTAGGACGGCAGCGAGCTGTCGGCGAAGTAGTGCTGGTCGCCCGGGTAGAGGAAGAGCTCGGCGTCCTCGGCCTCGTCGACCAGCGCCCGCGCCGCGTCGACGTCGCCCTCGCCGACGAAGATCGGGTCGGCGTCCATCCCGTGGATCTGCACCGGCACCCCGGCCGGCCAGCCGCCGAACTCCGACGACGGCACGCAGGAGTAGCAGAGCAGTGCGCCCCGGGCGCCGGGCCGGGTCTGGGCGAGCTTCTGCGCCGGCAGCACGCCGAGGGAGAAGCCGGCGTACACCAGTCCGGCGGGCAGGCCCTCGACCGCGCGCGTGCCCCGCTCCACCACCTCGCCGAAGCCGATCTCCTCGACGTGCGCCATCCCCTCCTCGAGGGTCGGGAAGGTGCGGCCGTCGAACAGGTCGGGGGTGTGCACCGTGTGCCCGGCCGCGCGCAGGTCGTCGGCGAACGCGACGACGCCGGGGGTGAGCCCCTGGGCGTGGTGGAACAGCACGACCTCGGCCATGGATGCGTCCCTTCCCGGGCGGTGGGCGGTCGACCGCACTCTAGGGACGGGGGGTGACCTTCGCGTACTCCTCGCGGACGAGGTCGCGCAGCGCCTCGAGTCCGGGCGGTGGGCCGTCCGCCCACCAGGCGAGCCGCACCGGCACCGGCGGGGCGTCGCGGACGAGGCGGTAGACCACACCGGGGCGCCGGTGCGCGGCCGTCGTCGCCTCGGCGGAGATGCCGACGGCCTGACCGGCGGCGACGAGGGTGAGCCAGTCCTCGACGCCGCGGACGGTCCGCGTACCGGCCGGCGCCGCGGACGGGGACCACAGGTCCTCCGACGTCGTCCCGGTGAGCTCGTCGACGGCGACCGTGCGCCCGGCGAAGTCGGCGAGGCCGACGCTGCGCCGGCGGGCCAGCGGGTCGTCGCTCGCCAGAGCCGCCCAGCGCCGCTCCGCTCCGAGCAGCGCCGTCCGCACGCGGGGGTCGCCGACCGGCCGCCGGAGGACGCTCGCGTCGGCGACGCCCTCGGTGAGCCCCGCGGTCGGGGTGTTCGACTGCACGAACACGAGCGTCGATCCCGGGTGGGTGTCCGACCAGCGGCGTTGCACCGCGGTCGTGTGCCGGCCGAGCGCCGACCACGCGTAGCCGATCCGCAGCTCCCCGCGGCCCTGCTGCGCGGCCCGCCGGACGGCGGCGACCTCCTCGACCACCCGCCGGGCGTGGCCGACCACGCGGGCGCCGACGGCGGTGAGGGAGACCTCGCGGGTGGTGCGGTGCAGGACCCGGGTGCCGAGGGTGCGTTCCAGCGCGGCGACCGTCCGGGACACCGACGCCTGGGACACCCCGAGCACGTCGGCCGCGCCGGTGAACGTCCCGGTGTCGACGACGGCGAGCAGCGCGCGCAGCTGCCGCACCTCCGGATCCATGCGCAGACCGTATCGCCGGGTGCGCGCCGGGCATTTCCCTCGGCGCCGCACCGTGCTGATACTCGGCCGAGTGCAGCGCGAGCCCGTCGTCGAGCATCGCCCGTCCCTCCTGAGCGGCGTCGGGATCATGCTGGGCAGCGCGCTCAGCAACCAGGTCGGCGCCGCGCTCGGCGCGCACGCCTTCGGAGCGGTGGGCCCGGCCGGCGTGGTGGCGGTCCGTCAGGTCGTCGCCGCCGTGGTGCTGATGCCGGTCGCGCGGCCGCCGCTGCGCCGGATGAGCTGGTCCCAGTGGTGGCCGGTGGTGCTGCTGGCCGTCGTCTTCGGGTGCATGAACCTCGCGCTCTACACGGCGATCGACCGGCTCGGGCTCGGGCTGGCCGTGACGCTGGAATTCCTGGGACCGCTCGGCGTGGCGCTCGCCGGGTCGCGGTCGCGGCGGGATTTGCTGCTGGCCGTCGCCGCCGCGGCCGGTGTCTACGTCCTGGTCCTGCCGGGCCCGTCCAGCGACTGGCTCGGGCTGGGCATCGGGGTGCTTGGCGGGGTCAGCTGGGCCGCCTACATCGTCCTCAACCGCATCGCTGGGCGCCGACTGCCCGGGCTGCAGGCGCCGGCGGTGGCCGCCCTGCTGTGCGCGGTCGCCTACTTCCCGGTCGTGCTCCTGCTCGTCGCGCAGGACCGGTTCACCTCGGCGGCGCTGGGCTTCGCCGTCGTGGCCGGGGTGCTCTCCTCGGTGGTGCCCTACGCCGCGGACCTCACCGCGCTGCGCTTCGTGCCGGCGCGATTCTTCGGGGTCTTCATGAGCGTCCACCCGGTGCTCGCCGCGCTCGTCGGCATCGCCCTGCTGGGCCAGCACCTGGGCGCGCACGAGTGGATCGGCATCGGCGTGGTCGTGCTGACCAACGCCGCCGCGGTGGCGGGGTCGCAGCGCAGCGGCCCACCGGAGGAGGACCCGCGCACGTGCCCTGCGGTGACGGCGGGAACGGCGCCGTCACCGGGCTCCGCCACCGGCTGACCGTCGCGGCCCGGTGCGCGGGGGGTCGGAAAGACACTTGCCGGAACGGGTGCCGAGGGGCGACGCTCGGGGGCGCCGCACGGAGGACGCCGTGCGGCCGGTGCTCGCGCCTGCGGGCGATGGGACGGGCGGCAGACGATGGACCCTGTCGGAGCCGAGGACCCCGGGGACGTCCGGGCCGGCACGAGGTGGCTGCTGGTCGCCTTCGCGGTGCTGACGCTGCTCGCCGTCCTCCAGCTCCTCCTGCTGGCCGACGTCGCCGACCGGTACTGGGCCTGGACCATCCGCACCGAGCTGACCGCCGCCTTCCTGGGAGCGGCCTACGGCGGCGGTTTCGTGCTCTCCGTCGTGGCGCTCCGCCAGCCGGACTGGAGCCGGATCCGCGTGCCGGTCATCACCGTCGCCGCGTTCACCTGGCTGACCGGCCTCGCGACGCTGATCCACCTGCACCGGCTGCACCTGGTAGACGGCGGGCCGTTCGCGCGGGTCGTGGCCTGGGTGTGGCTGGCGGTCTACCTCGTCATCCCGGTGGCCTGCCTGGTCGTGGTCGCCCGGCAGGAACGCCACAGGGTCCGGGAACTGCCGGTCGTCCGGCCGATGCCGGACGGGCTGATCGCGGCGCTGGCGATCGAGGGCGCGATGTTCTTCGCGGCCGGCGTGCTGCTGTTCGCCGGCGGCATGACCGTGCACCACGACGAGCCGAGGAGCGCCGCGGCCTTCTGGCCGTGGGAGCTCACGCCGCTCAGTGCCCAGATCATCGGCGCCTGGCTCGTCGCGCTGGGCGTGGCCGCCGCGCTGGCGATCGTCCAGGGCGACGTGGGTCGCCAGTTGGTCGCGGCCACCACCTACACCGCGTTCGGCGTGTTCGAGGTCGTCGCGGTCGCGTGGTACTGGCCGCAGCTGAACCGGCACGACGCCTGGTTGTGGGCGTACCTGGCGTTCCTCGCCGCCGTCGTCGTCACCGGGGCGCTCGGGATCCGCGCGGCCAGGGCGCCCGTGGGGGCCGCGGACGACAGCGGCAGCGGACGGCCTGCGGTGGCGGTGACCGGCGGGCGGCCGGAGGGCTGACCCGGACGACCACGAGGCCTCCCGCACGGCAGGATGGCCTGGAGCGAGGCCGTGCCGTCAGCCGCCGGAGGCTCGTCGGGCTGGCCGTGCCGCTGGCGGCGGGGCTGGCCGCCTGGAACAACCTGGTCGTCCACCGGCTGCCGGCTCCGGGGTCGTACGTGGTCGCCAATGCCGCAGCCACGGCCACGGTGCTGACCGCGGCCCGGTGGGCGGGGCTGACCCGGGCGGAGCTCGGTCTCGCCCGGGGGTCCCTGCCCGCGGGGCTGCGGTGGGGTGGCCCCTCCGGGGTCGTGGTGACCGCCGGCTACGCCGTCGCCCTCGTCGTCCCCCCGCTCCGGCCGCTCCTGGTGGACGCCCGGGTGGCCGGCCACGACGGGGCGGACCTCGCCTACCAGGCGCTGGTGCGGATCCCCGTGGGCACCGTGCTGTGGGAGGAGGTCGCCTTCCGCGGCGTGCTGCTCGCCGTCCTGCGGCGCCTCGTACCGCCGCCGGCCGCCGTCGGGGCGTCGTCGGTCCTCTTCGGGGTCTGGCACGTCCGTCCCACACTCGACGGGCTGACGGCCAACGGCCTGGCCAGGGGGCCCGTCGCCACCGGCGCGGCCGTGCTGCTCGGCTGCCTCGGCACGGCCGCGGCGGGCCTCGCCTTCACCGCGCTGCGCCTGCGCAGCGGCAGCCTGCTCGCGCCGGTGCTGCTCCACCTCGCGACCAACTCGGTCGGCCTGGGCGCGGCCGCGGCGGCGATCCGGCTGTGCCCGGCCGCCGTGGTCAGCCCTCGCCGCTGAGCAGGTCGCGCAGGCGCTCGGAGTCGTCGTCGTCCCAGCCCGGCGGCTGCAGGATCTGGACCCACGCGCCGACGTACTGCGTCGTGTAGACGTGCCCGTGGCCGTCCGGCACGTTGCCGGCGAACGGCAGGTCGGCCGTCACCTGCCAGAAGGTGACGAACGGGATCCACCGCATCGCGTCGACGACGTCGTCGCCCCGGGCCTCCTCGAGCCAGTCGGGACGGGCGTAGAGCAGCTGCGGGCTCCACAGGCTGATGGGGTCCGACGGGTGCAGGAGGTACAGCACGCGTGACCCGTCCCACGGCTCGGCGGCGGGGGCGACGGCGGTGGCGGGGTCGTCGGTGAACCGCACCGTGCGGCCGTCCCGGTACTCCGGCGTCACCTCGCGGCTGCCCGGGTCCCGGTCGTCGACGAACTCGCGGAACAGGGTGTTGAAGTTGGGCGGGCCCGCGAAGATCGCGCCGGCGGTCCGGTTGCGGAGGTCGTACTCACCGCTGAACGCCGTCTCGCCCCCGAAGGACCCCAGGCTCTCGCCGACGACCACCAGCCGGGGGCGGTCGTCGGCGGGCAGGTCGACCCAGCGGTCGTACACGGCGTCGAACAGCTCGCGGCCGGCCTCGCGGGCGCGTTCCTGGTCGACCAGGTAGGACAGCACCGACGGCAGGTAGGAGTACTGCATCGAGACCGCCGCGCTGTCCCCGCCGACGATGTGCTCGACGGAGTCCACGGCCCCCGGGTCCACCCACCCGGAGCCGGTGGTCGTGACGACGAGGAGCAGCCCGCGGTCGAACCCGCCGGCGCGGACCAGGTCGTCGACCGCGAGCTGGGCGCGGGCCTCCGCGGTGGCGGCCGAGTCCAGCCCCGCATAGGCGCGGACGGGCTGGAGCGCAGGGGCGCCGGTGAAGGCGGCGATCTCGTCGGCCGTCGGGCCGGAGCCGACGAACGTGCGGCCCTCGCGGCCCAGCGACTCCCACGGGACCAGCGATCCCTCCGCGCCGGACCGCTCCGGGACGGTCGGCTCGACGACCCCGTCCTGGGTGATGCCGTTGCGCAGGGCGAAGGCCCGGTCGGCCGCGGCGACGAGCTGGTCGAGGACCACGCCGCTGAGCAGCAGCACCGAGCCGACGACGACGACCGTCCAGCCGACGGCCCGGGCCGCCCGCTCACCGATCCACCGGTCGAGCTGGTAGGCGATCCACCGGTAGCCGCGCCAGAGGCCGCGGCCGGCGGCGACCAGCAGGACGAAGACGACGGCCGCGACGACGGGCACGACGAGCAGGGACAGGGCGCTGTCGGCCGGGGCGTCCATCAGCTCCCGGATCCGCGCCTGCCAGTACCGCCCGGACACCGTGGCGGCGACGTAGGCGACGACCGCGACCCCGGCGAGGATCAGCCAGGAACGCCGGCGTGGAGGCCGGGCCTCCCGGTCGGCGAAGGCCCGCCACGCGTACGCGAGCAGCACGCCGACGGCGTAGCCGAACGCGGCGCTGATGCCGCTGATCAGCCCCTGGGTGAGGCCGGTGCGGGGGAGCAGCGACGGGGTGAGCGACAGGCCCAGGAGGACCAGCGCGCCCGCGAGCCCGGGCAGCGTGTACCGGAACGGCCGGGGGCGCGGCCGCTTCCGCATCGACCGCCGTCCGCGGGCGGGCAGGGCGCCGTCCTGCACGGCTCGGTCCGGCGGGACCGTGGCCACGTCCACCCGGCCATGCTCCACCCGGCGGACGACCGCGGACAGCCCTTCCGGCGCGGGGGGAGCCGGTGCGGGGAGTGCGGGACGGCCGCGCGACGAGGCCGGCCGGGAGCGGGTCCGTGCTGGTAGAACGCCCGGCGAGGGCTCGGAGAACTTTTTCGACGTTCCTGCCCCCGCCTGTCGATCCGGGCGGGGGGTGCGTGTCGTAGGGATGTGGGCCCGATCCGCGGGCCGTGGACCCGGAGGGGACGAGATGACGAAGTACCTGATCCTGATCTACGAGGACGAGGCCGGCTACGCGACCGCGACGCCGGAGGTCATGGGCGAGGTGATGCAGGAGCACGACGACTTCTCGGCCGGCGTCGAGCGGCTCGGCGCGAAGCTCCTGGGCGGTGAGGCGCTCGAGCCGACGCCGACCGCGACCAGCGTGCGGGGCGGTTCGGAGGTCACCGACGGCCCGTTCGTCGAGACGAAGGAGGCCCTGGGCGGCTACTACCTGATCGACGCGCCCGACCTGGACACCGCGCTCGCCGTCGCGAAGACGTGCCCGGCCCGCTTCGGCGGGGTCGAGGTCCGTCCGGTCATGTCCTTCGACTGAGCCGCCGGGACGCCGACGGGATGACCGCCGGGGAGACCTCGGCCGTCGCGGCCGCGGTCGCCGACGCGCACCGCCGCGAGTGGGCCTTCGTGCTCGCCGCGACGGTGCGCGTCACGCGCGACCTCGACGCCGCCGAGGAATGCGTCCAGGACGCCTTCGCCGCCGCGCTCACCGACTGGGGGAGCACCGGCATCCCGTCGCGGCCGGGTGCCTGGCTCACGACCGCGGCCAAGCGGCGGGCGCTGAACGTCGTCCGCCACCGGGGCGTGGAGCACCGGTACCTGCCCCTGCTGGTGGAGGACGACGTCGAGCCGGGGCCCGGCGACTCCTTCGACGACGGGCCGGAGGACCAGATCCCGGACGACCGGCTGCGGCTGGTCGTGACCTGCTGCCACCCCGCCCTCGACCGGCCGGCGCAGGTGGCGCTCACGCTGCGCCTGATGTGCGGCCTGTCGACGGCCGAGGTGGCCCGCGCCTTCCTGGTCAGCGAGAGCACCATGGCCGCGCGGATCACGCGGGCCAAGAAGAAGATCGCCGTCGCCCGAATCCCGTACCGGGTGCCGCCCGCCGCCGAGCTGCCCGAGCGGGTGGACGCCGTCCTGTCCGTGGTGCACCTGCTCTTCACCACGGGGCACACGACGCCGGCCGGTACCGAGCTGGTGCGCCGCGACCTCGTGGAGCGGTCCGTCGAGCTGGCCCGCATGCTGCGCCGGCTGCTGCCGCGGGACCCGGCCGTGGCGGGGCTGCTGGCGCTGCTGCTGCTCACCGACGCCCGGCGCGAGACCCGCACCGGCCGGGACGGCCGGTTGCTGCTGCTCGAGGAGCAGGACCGCTCGCGGTGGGACCGGGCGGCCATCACCGACGGCGTGGCCCTCGTCCAGGAGGCGCTGCGGTCGCGACCTCCGACGCGCTACGCCCTCCAGGCGGCGATCGCGGCCGTCCACGCGGAGTCGCCGACCTGGGACGACACCGACTGGCGCGAGATCGTCGCCCTCTACGAGCTGCTGACGACGCTCTGGCCGTCGCCGGTGGTGGCGCTCAACCGCGCCGTCGCCATCGGGTTCGCCCGTGGGGCGGCGGCTGGGCTCGCCGCCCTCGATGCCCTCTCCGGCGAGCCGCAGCTCGCCGGCTACGGCTACCTGCCCGCGGCGCGGGCGGACTTCCTCCGCCGGCTCGGGCGGGTCGAGGAGGCCCGGCGGGCCTACGACGAGGCGCTGCTGCTCACCGGGAACGCCGTCGAGCGCGAATTCCTCGCCGGCCGGCTGCGCGCACTGGGGCCCGACCGGAGCTGACCGGGATCCGGACGCCGGGGGTGGCTACGGCTCGATGCCGCACTCGTCGCGCAGGTAGGTCTCCACGTTGGCGCTCGCGGTGGACAGGTTGCCCTCCGCCTCCTCGAGGGCGGCCAGCGAGTCCGGGTCGGTGATGTCGAAGTCGGCGAACGCCTCGGCCATCCGGTCGAGGCCGGCGGCCATCGCGTCCCAGTCCGACGCGATCTGCTCCGGGGGGTCCATCGCGCGCAGTTCCTCGGCGATCTGCCCGAAGGCGTCCGCGACCGAGGGGTCGTCGCCCTCCAGGTCCGACATCGCGGAGTCCACCCGCTGGTCGATCCCGGCCGCCTGGGTGCAGAAGTCCGACCCGCCGGAGGCCGCGGCCGACTCCGTCGCGTCGGCACCCGCGGAGGTGCTCGCCGACGAGGTCGCGTCGTCGTCCCCGCCGCCGCACGCGGCGAGCGACACGAGGACGGCGCCGACCACGACGGCGTGGCGGGCGTTCGAGGTTCGGGACATGAGGGCCTCCGGAGCGACCGATGACGGATGTCGAGTGTTCACCCGGTCGCCTCCGCCGAGGGCTCCGTGCTGCGCGGTGCGGGCGCGGGGGTCCGGGCCAGGGCAGGGACCAGTGCCTTCGACGGGTGCGACGGCCGCGACGCGGCGACGAGGGTTCTGGAAGGGCCGGCCCGGAGCCGGCAGTTCCGACATCCAGGAGGCCGCCGTGACGACCCTGTCCGGGCGCGTGCACCTGCCCCCCTTCGACGGGGCGACCGCGTGGCTCAACTCCGGGCCGCTCGCCCCCGCCGGTCTGCGCGGCAGTGTCGTGCTGGTCGACTTCTGGACGCTCACCTGCATCAACTGGCTGCGCCAGGAGCCCTGGGTCCGGGCCTGGTCCCAGGCCTACCGGGACGACGGGCTGGTGGTGATCGGGGTGCACACGCCGGAGTTCGGCTTCGAGCACGACGTCGACCTCGTGCGTCGTGCGACGGCCGAGCGGGGGATCGACTACCCGGTCGCGGTGGACAACGACTACGCGGTGTGGAGCGCCTTCAGCAACCACTACTGGCCCGCCCTCTACTTCGTCGACCGGGACGGCGTCATCCGCGACACCCACTTCGGCGAGGGCCGGTACGAGCAGTCCGAGCGCGAGCTGCAGCGGCTCCTCGGGATCGACCGCGAGCCCGTCGCCGTCCGGGGCACCGGCGCCGAGGCGGAGGCCGACTGGCCGAACCTGCGGTCGCCGGAGACCTATCTCGGCTTCGTGCGCGGCGGGCAGTTCGCCTCCCCGGGCGGCGCGGCGGTCGACGGTGCCCGCGACTACCGGCTGCCGGAGCGATTGCGGACCAACCAGTGGGCCCTCGACGGCGAGTGGACCGTCGGCCGGGAGAACGTCGTCGCCGAACGGGCCGGCGGGAGCATCGCGTTCCGGTTCTCCGCGCGGGACGCACACCTCGTGCTGTCGCCGGGGGCGCGGGGACCGATCCCCTTCCGCGTGCTCGTCGACGGCGAGGCCCCCGGGCCGTCGCACGGGGTGGACGTCGACGAGGAGGGGAACGGCCTGCTCGCGGACGGCCGCATGTACCAGCTCGTCCGTCAGGCCGACGGGGTCTCCGAACGGACGCTGGAGATCACCTTCCTCGAGCCCGGCGCCGAGGCCTACTGCTTCACCTTCGGCTGAGCCCCGACCAGGGGCCGCACCGCCCGTCGTCCGCGAGCCGTCCTGCGACCTGCCGTCGCGGCCTCGCGGCTGTTCCCGCCCGCACCGACCGACCCGCCAGGAGGCGCCCGATGTCAGCACCCACCCAGCCCACCTCGTCCACCCCCGTCGCGGGTGCCGTACCCGCACCGCGCACGGAGGCCGACCGGACGGCGATCCGCCCGTTCGAGGTGCACGTCCCCGACGAGGCGCTGACCGACCTGCGCCGTCGCCTCGCCGCCACGCGCTGGCCGACGAGGGAACTGGTCACCGACCGCTCGCAGGGCGTGCAGCTGGCGACCATGCAGGAGCTGGCCCGGTACTGGGCGACCGACCACGACTGGCGCCGCTGCGAGGCCAAGCTCAACGCGCAGCCGCAGTTCGTCACCGAGATCGACGGCGTGGACATCCACTTCCTCCACGTGCGCTCGCGGCACCCCGGCGCGCTGCCGATGGTCATGACCCACGGCTGGCCGGGCTCCGTCGTCGAGCTGCTGGACTCCGTCGGCCCGCTCACCGACCCGACCGCCCACGGCGGCCGCGCCGAGGACGCGTTCGACCTCGTGCTGCCGTCCCTGCCCGGCTACGGGTTCTCGGGGGAGCCCACCGACCTCGGCTGGGACGTCGCCCGCACCGGGCGGGCGTGGGCGGAGCTGATGCGCCGCCTCGGCTACACCCGCTACGTCGCGCAGGGTGGCGACGTCGGTGCCGGCGTCACCGACGCGATGGGCCGCCAGGCGCCGGAGGGGCTGGTCGGCATCCACACGAACCTGCTCGTCACCGCGCTGGGCGGCCCCCAGCCCACCGACACCGAGGAGGAGCGCGCGGCCGCCGACGCGATCGCGACGTTCCGGGCCGACGGCAGCGGCTACTTCCTGGAGCAGTCCACCCGGCCGCAGACGATCGGCTACGGCCTGCTCGACTCCCCGGTCGCGCTGGCCGCCTGGATGATCGACCACGACACGGACGCCTACTACAAGATCTCGCGGGCGTTCGTCGACGGGCAGCCGACCGGCAACCTCACCCGCGACCACGTGCTCGACAACATCACCCTGTACTGGCTGAGCGGCACCGGGGCGTCGTCGGCCCGGTCGTACTGGGAGAGCTACGGAGCGCCCGCCCTGGCGGCCGCGGCCGCCGGCCGGACGCTCCCGGAGGTGTCGGTCCCGGTCGGCTTCACCTCGTTCCCCGGCGAGATCTGGCGGACGCCGCGCAGCTGGGCCGAGGGGTCCTACCGCACCCTCAGCTACTTCAACGCGGTCGACCGCGGCGGGCACTTCGCCGCCTGGGAGGAGCCCGAGCTGTTCGCGTCGGAGATGCGGGCGGCGTTCCGGCCGCTGCGCGGCTGAGCGACCTCCGACGACGGCGGCCGGGCGGTCACACCGGCTGCTGGCCGCCGTCGACGACGAGGGTGGCGTCGGCGACGGCCTGCACGTCGGTCCGCCCGTGCAGGCGGGCGACGACGTACCCGGCGTACCAGTCCGACCAGCGGTGCGCCGGAGCGGTGGGCTCGTACTGCGCGTGGTGTTCCTCGGCCTCGCGCAGGAGGCCGGCCAGCGTGGCGACGTCCGTCATGTCCGCTCGTCCCTCTCGGGGTCGGCACCCGGGCGATGCCGGTCCCGACGAGCCTGGCGCGACCGGCTGCGCATCGACCCAGGGGAAGTCCCTGGTCCGTGTCCTGCTCGCCGCCCCGGCAGCAGCCGGGCCGGACCAGGGGAACTCCCTGGCGCGACCGGTGGGAGCGCAGGCCAGGGTCGGCGCCAGGACCGGCCAGGAGGCCACCCGCGGTGGTTCCCCTCCCCGCCGGACGAGAGGGGCCATCCATGCGATCCGACATCACCCCGGGCGGCGTATTCCCCGACTACTCGCTGCCCGACCACACCGGCACCGACCGCACCCTGGGCGAGCTCCAGGGCGCCGACCCGTTGATCCTCACGCTGGCGCGCGGCCACTACTGCCCGAAGGAGCACCAGCAGCACCTGGAGCTGGCGGCCTTCCAGTCGAAGATCGCGGTGGCGTCCACCCGGATCGTCACGATCACGACCGACGAGCGGCGCACGCTCCAGGAGTTCCGCGCGTCGGTCGGGGCGCAGTGGACCTTCCTGTCCGACCCCGGCCGGATCGTGCAGCGGGACCTGGACATCCAGGAGTACACCGACCCGCACCACGACCCGATGATCCCGCACACCCTCGTGCTGAAGCCGGGGCTGGTCGTCCACTCGCTCTACAACGGCTACTGGTTCTGGGGCCGCCCCTCGGTGGCTGACCTGTGGCGCGACCTGCGCGACGCATCGGCCGAGATCCGCCCGGACTGGGACCTCGGCACGCCCGGCCTGCGCGAGGCGTGGACAGCCGGCGACTGGTCGCCCTTCCACGGCTGGGACCGGCGCTCGCGCGACGCCGTCCCCAGCGGGTGAGGACGACGGCCGGCCGGGGAGTCAGGCGGAGGCGCGGGCCAGCGCGGCCACCAGCTCCCGCCGCGAGCTGACCCCGAGCTTCGTGAACACCTTCCGCAGGTGCCACTCGACGGTGCGGGGGCTGAGGAACAGCTGGGTGCCGATCTCCGGATTGGTCAGGCGCTCGCCCGCGAGACGGGCGATCTGGGCCTCCTGCGCCGTGAGCTCGTCGAGGGTCGCGACGACGCGCCGCCGCGCCGAGGCGCCCGTCGCGGTGAGCTCCAGGCGGGTCCGCTCGGCGAAGGCGTCCATGCCGATGTCGACGAACGTGCGGTGGGCGGCGCGCAGCTGCTCGCGGGCGTCGGTGCGCCGGCCCTCGCGGCGCAGCCATTCGCCGTAGACGAGTCGGGTCCGGGCCAGCGCGACCTGGATGCGGCCGCGGGAGAGCCGCTCGACGGATTCGCGGTACAGCGCCTCCGCGTCCTCTGGGCCGGCGAGCAGAGCGCGGCAGCGGGCGGACACCCCGAGGGCCCAGCCGCTGCCGCTCGCCCGGGCGAACGCGGCGAACCGGGCCGACGCCTCGACGGCGCGATCGGTCCGGCCGCTGCGCGAAGCCGCCTCGACCACCTCGGGCCACACCCAGGTCCAGAGCTCGAGCCCCTCGGCGTGCCGGGCGGCGCCCTCGGCGGCGGCCAGCGCCTCCTCGTAGCGGCACAGCCCCATCAGCAGCACCGCCATCGTCCAGTCCGCGGAGATCAGCCACAGCCCCTCGCCGCGGCGGACGACGTCCTCCCGGCTCGCGTCGACCAGGGCGCGGGCCTCGGCCTCGTGGCCCCGCCAGGTGGCCAGCGAGACGGCGCCGTAGGGCGTGACCCGGCTGCCGATCGCCTCGGTGACGGCGGTCGCCTCCCCGACGAGCGAGGTCGCACTCGCGAGGTTCCCCGCGAAGAGCTGCATGCTGAACCGCTCGGTCAGGGCCGTCGGCAGCAGCGACAGGGCTCCGGTCCGCCGGGCCACCTGCACCTGGCGGTCGGACAGCTCGTCCCAGCTCGCGTCGTCGAAGAGCGCCCGGGCGGTCCGGCAGGCCAGCCACAGCCAGCGCAGCGCGTCCTCCTCGGGGATCGGCTCGT
>DASQTE010000017.1:0-7690 GCA_035642035.1 Blastococcus sp. | reverse complement strand
GACATCCCGGCCGAGGTCGCGCGGCTGGAAGGACTCGGCGCGGCGCGGCACCGGGACATGGGCTCGTTCTGGCAGCTGCTCGACCCCACGGGGCTGGTCTTCTGCGTCGTCGGCATCCAGACCGGCGACGCGTTCGAGCGTCACGCGGTGACCTGGCCGTGAGCACCACCCGCGTCAGCGTCCTGCTGCGGGCGCCACGGTCCGCGGTGTACCGGGCGCTCACCGAGCCGGGGGCGATCGCGCGCTGGCGGTTCCCCGACGGCATGACCAGCGTCGTGGACGTGCAGGAGGACGGCGGGTTCCGGGTCACGCTGACCTACGACGCCCCGGACGCCCAGGGGAAGACGACCGCGCACAGCGACACCTACCGCGCCCGGTTCACCCGTCTGGTGCCGGACGAGCTGGTCGTGGAGGTCGACGAGTTCGAGACCGTCGACCCACGGCTCGCGGGCGAGATGACCGTCACCCTCACGCTGCAGGAGCGGGACGGCGGCACCGAGCTGCGGGCGGTCCACGAGGGCGTCCCGGACGCGGTCGCCCCGGCGGACAACGAGCTCGGCTGGCGGATGGCGCTGCAGCGGCTGGCCGCCCTCGTGGAGAGCTGACCGTCAGGCGAAGCGGACGGCGATGCCCGGGTAGTCGACGATCAACCCGGCCGCGTCGTACTCCAGCACCGCCCGGAAGGCCCCGCCCTCCGACGTGTAGTCGAATGACCGGTCGCCCAGCCGCCGGTAGGTCTGGTCGAGGCGCGTCACGGACAGGTCCAGCGCCCGCACGTACACCGCCGGCGCCGGGACCACCTCGCCGGCCGGCATCGGCAGCCGGTGGACCGGCAGGGTGTTCGTGCAGGCCGACGCCTCGAGGTCGACGTCCACCAGCCCGTCCAGGTGCGGGGCGGCTCCGCCGTCGACGGTCCAGCGCCCGGCCCCGTCGGAGACCAGCACGGTCGATCGCGGTCCCTCGACGGTGTCGGAGTCGACCCGCACCTCCCGGGTGCGCCACCGGTCGTCGAGGGCGATGTCGTAGCGGACGGCGTGGGGCCGCCCGTCCTCCACCGCCGAGGTGTGCCCGCGCAGGCGGCGGTCACCGAAGTAGACGACCTCGAACCCGTCGACTGCGCCGACGAAGCGCCAGGCGGCGAACGGCGGGAAGTCTGCCGGGCCCACGCTCAGTCCAGCGCCACCAGGTCGATCATCGCCGCCGCCTGGAGGCCGTCGCCGTCCACGGTGAGGACCTCCAGCGGCACGCGGCGCCACAGCGTCAGCAGCAGGTCGCCGGCGGTGCCGGTCAGCGCGGCGATCGGGAAGGGCCTCGTGCCGGGGAACAGCGTCCGCTCGGCGTCGGCGTCGACGGCGTGCAGGACGACGGGGTGGGCCTCGGGGGGCGGGCCGCCGGGCAGCGCTCCGGGGACCATGACCTCCAGCCACTCGTCGATCCCGTCGAGGCCGACGTCGGTCGACACGGGTCGGACGTCGCCGAGGACCTGCTCCACGTCGACGGTGTGCACGGTCGCCTCCTGGACCTGGCGGCGCAGCACGAAGGCGACGTCCTGCTGCGGCGCCCACGTCCACACCCGCTCGCTCGGGTCCGCGCCGGCCAGCACCGTCTCCAGTTCGGCGTTCTGCGCGGCCAGCCAGCCGAGCAGCTCGTCGTCGGGACGGCGCACCGGCTCCACGTAGGTCGAGGGGTCCGGCGCCCGCGTCCGCACGACCCAGGACCAGAAGTGCTGGACCTCCGACAGGTGCCAGACGAGGTCGCGCAGGTGCCAGCCGGGGCAGCCGGGCACCTGGGCCTGCCAGCCGTGGGCGAGCAGCGCCTCGGCGGCGGCGCCCGCGAAGCGCGCGTTCGTCTTCTCCAGCACCGGCAGGTAGTCGTCCAGCTCCATGCTTCCCCCTCGTACCGCCGTCGCCACGCCCGCCCCGGACGCTAGGTGAGATCCGCCGGGATCGGCGGTCCCGGAGCGCGCCGCAAGATCGTCGGCACGCCGCTCTAGGCTCGTGGCGTGCTCTCCTGGCCCGCTCCGCTGCTGCCGACCCTGCCCGGGACCGGGCCCGTCCTCAAGGTCCACGACACCTCGCGCGGCGAGGTGGTGGCCACGAGCCCCGGCTCGACGGCCCGCATGTACGTCTGCGGCATCACGCCCTACGACGCCACCCACCTCGGCCACGCGGCCACCTACCTGGCGTTCGACCTGGTGAACCGGGTGTGGCGCGACGCCGGTCACGCGGTGCACTACGTCCAGAACGTCACCGACATCGACGACCCGCTGCTCGAGCGCGCCGACCGCGACCACGAGGACTGGATCGTCCTCGGCATGCGCGAGACCGCGCTCTTCCGCGAGGACATGACCGCGCTGCGCGTGCTGCCCCCGGAGGACTACGTCGGCGCTGTCGAGTCGATCCCGCGGATCGTCGCCCACATCGAGGACCTGCTCACCGAGGGCCTCGCCTACGTGCTGGACGACGGCACCGGCGACGTCTACCACGACGTCTCGCAGGCCCCGGGCTTCGGCACCGAGTCCCGCTACGACGAGGCCACCATGCTCGGGTTCTTCGCCGAGCGCGGCGGGGACCCCGACCGCCCGGGCAAGCGCCAGCCCCTGGACCCGATGCTCTGGCGCGGGGAGCGGCCGGGCGAGCCCAGCTGGCCCGGGCCGAACGGCACCGTCGGCCGCCCGGGGTGGCACATCGAGTGCGCGACCATCGCGCTGGACACCATCGGCATGGGCTTCGACGTGCAGGGCGGCGGCAGCGACCTCGTCTTCCCGCACCACGAGTACTCCGCGGTCCACGCCGAGGCGCTGACGGCCACCAAACCCTTCGCCCGGGCCTACGTGCACGCGGCGATGATCGGCCTCGACGGCGAGAAGATGAGCAAGAGCCGCGGCAACCTGGTCTTCGTCTCGAAGCTCCGCGGCGAGGGCGTCGACCCGATGGCGATCCGGCTGGCGCTCCTCTCGGGCCACTACCGCACCGACCGCGCCTGGACGGCGGATCTCCTGACCGCCGCCGAGGAGCGGCTGGCCACCTGGCGGCGGGCCGTGGTGCGCGTTGCCGGTGCCCCCGCGGCGCCGCTGCTCGTCGGGCTGCGCGAGCGCCTGACCGACGACCTCGACAGCCCGGGGGCGATCGCGCTCGTCGACGCCTGGGCGGCGCAGACCCTGGCCGGGGGAGGGGACCAGGAGGAGGAGTCGCCGCGGATCGTCTGCGACGCGGTCGACGCCCTGCTCGGTGTCGCCCTGGGCGACTGCGGATGAGCCCGGGTCCCTTCCGGTTCACCGACCGGGCGGCGCGCGAGGCCGCGGAGGAGCAATTGGCGCCGGCCGCGACGCGCGCGGCGGCCAGCCGCGGCCGCGCCCGTCCGGAGCCCGAGGACCTCCTGCGGACCGCCTTCGAGCGCGACCGCGACCGGATCCTGCACGCCAAGGCCTTCCGCCGGCTCAAGCACAAGACGCAGGTCTTCCTGAACCCCGACGGCGACCACTTCGTCACCCGGCTCACGCACACGCTGCAGGTCACCCAGGTGGCCCGGTCGCTGGCCCGGGCGCTCGGCCTCAACGAGACGCTGGCCGAGGCGATCGCGCTGGCCCACGACGTCGGGCACTCGCCGTTCGGCCACCTCGGCGAGGACGCCCTGGAGCCCTACGTCGAGGGTGGCTGGCACCACGCGGCCCAGGGGGTGCGCATCGTCGAGGTGCTCGAGCACCTCAACCTGACGTGGGAGGTGCGCGACGGTGTCCGCTCGCACAGCTGGAAGATCGACCCGCCGCCGTCCACCCGGGAGGGCGAGTGCGTCCGCTACGCCGACCGGATCGGCTACCTCTCCCACGACGCGCTGGACGCGATCCGCGCCGGCGTCATCCGGACCGACGACCTGCCCGCCCGCGCACGCCAGGTGTTCGGCGAACCGGGCAGCGAGATGGTCGGGACGATGATCGACGCCGTCGTCGCGGGCTCCCTGTCGCCCGACAACACCGCCGGCGCCGTCGTCATGTCACCCGGGCCGCTGGAGGCGATGCACGAGCTGCGGGCGTTCATGTTCGAGCGGGTCTACGCCTCGGAGACGGCGGCCGGCCAGAAGCACGTCGCCATCGACGTCATCCGCCGGCTGGTCGACCACCACCTGGCCCACCCGGAGCAGATCCCGGAGTCCTACCGGGACAGCGAGGCCGACGCGATCACCCAGGTCGTCGACTACGTGTCCGGGATGACCGACCGGTTCGCGCTCGCCATGCACGACCGGCTCTTCGACGCCGACGCAGCCGCGAAGCTGGTTCCCCTGTTGCGCTGATCCGTCGTGTCGTGAGGAGTGGAGGCCCGGAGGGTCTCCGCGATCGAGCGACGCAGCGGCTCAGCCCCCCGACGCGCCCCGGCGGCGGAGGTAGCGCTCGAACTCCTTGGCGATCGTGTCGCCGTTGGCCTGCGAGAGATCGGTCTCCGTCGCCCGCTCCTCGAGCGAGCGCACGTACTCGACGACCTCGTCGTCCTCGTTGGCCATCTCGTCGACGGTCTTCACCCAGTCCTCCGCCTGCTGCGGCAGGACGCCCAGCGGGACGGTGAGCTCGAGGACCTCCTCGACCCGCTGCAGCAGCGCGACCGTCGCCCGCGGCGACGGCGGCTGGGAGACGTAGTGCGGCACGGCCGCCCAGAAGCTGATCGCGGGCAGGCCGGCCTGGACGCAGGCGTCCTGGAAGACCCCCAGGATGCCGGTGGGCCCCGAGTAGGTCGACGTCTCCAGCCCGAAGCTCCGCGCCGACTCCGCGTCGTAGGCCGACCCGGTGACCGGTGTCGGCCGGGTGTGCGGCGTGTCAGCGAGCAGGGCGCCGAGGGCGACGACGATCGACACGTCGAGCTCGCTCAGGATGGCGATGAGCTCGTCGCAGAACGCCCGCCAGCGCATGTTGGGCTCGATGCCGCGGATGAGGACGACGTCGCGCTCGCTGCCCGGCGGCCGGGCCACCGAGATGCGGGTCGTCGGCCACTCGATGCGGCGGCTGACCCCACCGGTCAGCGACACCGTCGGGCGGTTGACCTGGAAGTCGTAGTAGTCCTCGGGGTCCAGGGCGGCCAGCGGCTTGGCGTCCCAGATGAGCTCGAGGTGCTCGACCGCCCCGGTCGCGGCGTCCCCGGCGTCGTTCCAGCCCTCGAAGGCCACGACCACGAAGGGGTCGGTCAGCTGGGGGAGGTCGTCCGCGGGCGACTGGGGATCGATCACCCCTCCGAGCCTACGTCGATCCCGTCGTCCGGCCCGGCTCGACGACCCCGTGAGCGCGAGAACGCGCACGTACCGGTCTCGGGTCCGGCCTGGAAGTGCGATCATGGCGGGGACATCGGGAGCGCCCAAGCCTGGGCTGACCCGCCGGGGTGCCGGAGCTCCGAGCCCGCACACCCAAAGACGCACACCGCTGGGGATCCGCCTGTGTCCGAGTCACCCACCCTCCGGCCGGATGCCACGGCCGCGCTCACCGCCTTGCTGGAGCGGCGCATCCTGGTGCTCGACGGGGCCATGGGGACCGCGATCCAGCGCGACCGTCCGGACGAGGCGGGCTACCGCGGCGAGCGCTTCGCCGACTGGCCGACCGACGTCCAGGGAAACAACGACCTGCTGAGCATCACCGCGCCGGAGATCATCTCCTCGATCCACCGGGAGTACCTCGAGGCCGGCGCGGACCTGCTCGAGACCAACACCTTCAACGCGAACCGGATCTCGCTCGCCGACTACGGCATGGAGGAGCTCGCCTACGAGCTGAACCTCGAGTCGGCGCGGCTCGCCCGCCGGGAGTGCGACGCGGCGACGGCGCGCACGCCGGAGAAGCCGCGCTTCGTCGTCGGCGCCATCGGCCCGACCAGCCGGACGGCGTCCATCTCGCCCGACGTCAACGACCCCGGCGCCCGCAACGTCACCTTCGACGAACTGGTCGCGGCCTACCTCGAGCAGGCCGACGGTCTGGTGGACGGCGGCTCGGACGTCCTGCTCGTCGAGACGATCTTCGACACGCTCAACGCCAAGGCCGCGATCTTCGCCCTCGAGACGCTCTTCGAGCAGCGCGGCCGCCGCTGGCCGGTGATGATCTCGGGCACCATCACCGACGCCTCCGGCCGCACGCTCTCCGGCCAGGTCACCGAGGCGTTCTGGCACTCCGTCCGGCACGTGGACCCGCTGCTCGTGGGGCTCAACTGCGCGCTCGGCGCCAAGGAGATGCGGCCCTACATCGCCGAGCTGTCGCGGATCGCCGACACGTTCGTCTCCTGCTATCCGAACGCCGGCCTGCCCAACGCCTTCGGCGAGTACGACGAGTCGCCGGACGAGACCGCCGCGATCCTCGGGGAGTTCGCCGGGAGCGGCTTCGTCAACATGGTGGGCGGCTGCTGCGGGACGACGCCCGCGCACATCGCCGCGATCGCCGCCGTCGTCGACGGCCGGCCGCCGCGGACCCCCGTCGAGGCCGCGCCGGCGCTGCGGCTCTCCGGGCTCGAGCCGGTCACCGTCACGTCCGACAGCCTCTTCGTCAACGTCGGCGAGCGCACCAACATCACCGGCTCGGCCCGCTTCCGGAACCTGATCAAGGCCGGCGACTACCCGGCAGCGCTCGCCGTGGCGCGGCAGCAGGTCGAGGCCGGCGCGCAGGTCATCGACGTCAACATGGACGAGGGGATGATCGACGGCGTCGAGGCGATGGACCGCTTCACGAAGCTGATCGCGAGCGAGCCGGACATCTGCCGCGTGCCCACGATGATCGACTCCTCGAAGTGGGAGGTCATCGAGGCCGGCCTCAAGACCGTCCAGGGCAAGTCGATCGTCAACTCCATCTCGCTCAAGGAGGGCGAGGAGAAGTTCGTCCGCGAGGCCCGGCTGTGCCGGAAGTACGGCGCCGCCGTCGTCGTGATGGCCTTCGACGAGCAGGGGCAGGCCGACACCCTCGAGCGCCGCGAGCAGATCTGCCGCCGCGCCTACGACATCCTGACCAGGGACGTCGGGTTCCCGGCCGAGGACATCATCTTCGACCCGAACGTGTTCGCCGTCGCCACAGGCATCGAGGAGCACGCGAACTACGGCCTGGACTTCATCGAGGCCACCCGCTGGATCAAGCAGAACCTGCCCGGCGCACTCGTCTCCGGCGGCGTCTCCAACGTGTCCTTCTCCTTCCGGGGCAACAACCCCGTCCGTGAGGCGATCCACGCCGTCTTCCTGTTCCACGCGATCGCGGCCGGCATGGACATGGGCATCGTCAACGCCGGTGCCCTCGAGGTCTACGACGAGGTCCCCGAACTGCTCCGCGAGCGGATCGAGGACGTCATCCTCAACCGCCGCCCGGACAGCACCGAGCGGCTGCTGGAGATCGCCGGCGACTTCGCCGGCGACGGCTCGGTCAAGGAGGTCGCCTCCGAGGAGTGGCGGTCGCTGCCGGTGGGGGAGCGGATCACCCACGCGCTGGTGAAGGGCATCGACGCCTTCGTCGAGGACGACACCGAGGAGCTGCGGGCGCTCATCAGCGAGCGCGGAGGGCGCCCCATCGAGGTCATCGAGGGCCCGCTGATGGACGGCATGAACGTCGTCGGCGACCTGTTCGGGGCCGGGAAGATGTTCCTGCCGCAGGTGGTGAAGTCGGCGCGGGTGATGAAGAAGGCCGTGGCCTACCTGATCCCGTTCATCGAGGCCGAGAAGCAGCCGGGCGACGCCGAGCGCAGCA
>DASQTE010000016.1:0-5981 GCA_035642035.1 Blastococcus sp. | reverse complement strand
CCGCGTGCCCGTGGGTGCGGCCGTCCCTTCCTCGGGGTCCGCCGCTCCGTCGGCCGCACCGCCGCCCTCGGGACCCGGAGTGCCGCTGGGCGTCGCGCCGACCGGCTCCTCGGCGTCCGTCGTCGCCGGGTCCTCCCGGACGACGTCGAGGATGCGCTGCTCGAACGCGGTGAGCCGCGCCCGGATCTCGGTGAGCGGCAGCCCCTCGATCCGCTTGCCGAACTCCTGCAGCTCCGCCCAGATCGCGGCGAGCTGCTCCCTGCCGGCGTCGCTGAGGGGACCGGGGAGGGTGAGCACCAGCTGCGTCGCCAGCGCCTGGGTGACGCACTCGACGCACGCGTAGTTGACCGCCGCCGCGATGTTCTGCGGGACGACGACGTCGACGGAGCCCACGAGCAGGACGACCTGGAAGGCGATGGCGACGGTCGTGCAGTCGCGGCAGCTGGCCAGGGCGTAGGCCTCGTTGCGGTTGAGCGCCTCGTCGTCCTCGACCCAGACGAGGGCGAACGAGACGTCGTAGCGCACGGAGCCGTTCTCGGTGTTCACGGCGAGCGCCTGGTTGTCCCCCTCCGCCGGCGGCAGTGGCCGGTCGAACGGGAAGACCCAGGTCGGCGCGGTGCCGTCCGTCCCGGCCGCGCCCTCCTGGTCGCTCCCGCCGGCGCCGTCACCCGCGCCGTCACCCGCGCCGTCAGCCGCATCGTCGTCGCGCGGCACCAGGACGAGCGCCAGCGCCGGCCGCTCGGCCGTGGGCACCGGTCCGGCGTCCGCGGGCCAGACGGTCGCCGCCGTCCCCTGCGACCCCGCCGCCAGGTCCTGCCCGGACGACGCGGGCACGGCGTCCAGGACGGTGCCGCCCTCCCACGCCCGCACCGGGCGGTAGCGGTCGTCGGCCGGCCACCACGCCCACCCCAGCCCGGCCACGATCGCCGCGGCGAGCACCAGGGCGAGGGCCCTGCGCACCGGGCGGCCCTCGGTCCGCCGCCGGACGCCGCCGACGACCTGACGGACCGTCCGGGCCAGCACGTAGCCGATGCCGAGCACCGGGACGGCGATGGCCACGATGCCCAGCGCCCGCGCGAGCACGCCGAGGACGTCGCCGCCCTCGAAGGCGTCGGCCAGGAGGGAGGCCTGTCGTCCTATTGCGGCCCAGGCCGTGGCCAGCAGCCGCGGTAGCGCGAGCACCATCAGCAGCAGGGAGGCCGCCATCAGCGGCACGACGACCAGCACCCAGGCGACGACCACGACCCGCGCCCAGGTCTTGAGCGCGGTTGCCTCCGGCTGCCGCCACCGGCCGGGCAGCAGGCCGGACATGATGGGGCCCATGCGCTGGTAGAGGTCGGGCACCCCGGTCAGGTCGGCCAGCACGTGGTAGCCGTCGAAGCGGAGGAGGGGCGCCAGCTGCCGGATCATCTGCAGCACCTGCGCGGCGACGATCAGCAGGACCGCGTGCAAGCCGGTCGCCCACCACACCCCGAACGACGCCAGCACGACCAGCGCGTTGAAGTACAGCCCGCCCAGGTCGGTGCGCACCCGCCCGGCCCGGCCGAGGCGGTAGCTGTCGGTGACGTCGGTGTAGAAGGCCGGCCAGAAGAGGTAGATGCCGAACCCCATGGTGCCGGGCGTGGAGCCGCCGTACCGCGCGGCAGCGGCGTGCCCGAACTCGTGGAAGCCGGCGGAGAGGACGGTGACGGCCACGACGGCGAGGAACAGTGCGGGGTTGGCGAACGCCTGGGCGGTGGCCGCCGCCAGCCCCTGGTCGAAGAGCACCCAGGCGGCGACCGCGCCGAACGCGAGCACCACCGGGACGACCAGGAGCGGGGAGAAGAGGACGGCGAAGGGCGCGGTCAGCCGCTCGGTCACGGCCGGGTCCGTGACCACCCGCCGGAACTTCAGGGCCAGCAGCGGGTCGGACCGCCGGAGCTCCGGCTCGCTCCCGTCGGCGCGACGGAGGAGGCCGAGCGGGCGGAGCGTGTTCGCCACCAGCTGTCGCACGTCGTCCGGGCCCACCAGCCGTCCCGACGACGCGGACACGCGTTCGGCGACCTGCTCGACGGGAGTGGGACCGTCGACGGCGGCCATCACCTGGTGGAGCAGCGGGGTCAGGGTGACGACCTGGCCGTCGGCCCGGCGGACCAGGGCCGGCGGACGGCGATAGCCCGACCCCGGCACCTCGCCGAGCAGCTGGACGCCGTCCGCGCGCGCCAGGACGTCCCCGCCGGGTGTCGCGTCCGCCCCTGGAGGAGCGGCGACGCCGACGGGGATCGGCCTGGTCCGTGGATCGCTCATCCGCGCGAGACCGGGCCCCGGGTCACTGCGTGATCTGCGACTGCTGGTCGGCTGTCGCCGTGGCGTCGGCGTTGATGTCCTGCGTGATGATCGCGTCCTGCTGGGCGATGGCGGTCGCCTCGGATCCGATCGAGCCCACGTTCGCCGCGACGGCGGCGTCGATCGGGGCGGCGACGTTGGCGTTGGCCGCGACGGCGCCCGCGATCGGGGCCGCGAGGTCGACGTCGGCGGCCAGGTCGACGTTCACGTCGAGCAGGTCCCCGGACAGCGGGTCGCCCACAGTTTCCGTCGCGCCACCGGTGGTGCCGTCGGCCGGCGCCGGGGCGGGCTCGGGCGTGTCCGTGACGTCGCCGGACTGGTCGATCGTGCTGTCCTGCGGGGCGTTCGCGACGGCCTCGCCGGTGATCCCCTGGTCGATGAGGACGCCCTGGTCGGCCAGCGCCTGGGCCGTCGAGTCCACGGAGAGCACGTTGGCGCCGACGGCGGCGTCGATCGGCGCGGCCACGTTCGCGTTGGCGGCCACGGCGAGGTCGATCGGCGCGGCGGCGTCGATGGCGAGGTCGAGGTCGGCGTTGAGGTCGAGGAGGGAGATGACCTCCTTGTCCGGCAACGCGGCACCGGTCTCGGCGGCGAGTTCGTCGGGCGAGAGCGGGCGGAGTTCGTCGTTCTGGCTCACGGGTGCCTCCATCGGTCGGGTCGGCCGTCGGACTTCCCGGAGATCAACTGCGACAAACGCCGCGGTCGGGGTGCCACCCGGACGGGCGATCGTCAGCCGCGGAGCAGCATCGTCACCCCGACGCAGGCCGCCGCCCAGAGGCCGCTGGCGAGGGTGCCGACGATGAACCGCTCGGCCGCCGCGGGCGCCCGCAGCTCGGCGAACCGGCCCAGGCCCTTCACCGCGAGGACGACGGCCAGCCCCTCGGCAGAGCCGGCGAGCAGCGCGGCGGCGACGGCTGCCCGCTCGAGGACGCCGATCCAGGCACCGCCGCGCAGGATGGTCGGGTCCTGGGGCCCGCCGGCCACCCCCACCGCGGCCGGGTCGGCGGCCGCGAGCACGGCGGTCGCGACGGGCCCGCCGGCCAGCACGGCCGCGGACACGGCCGCGACCGTCGTCCCGACGAGCAGGCCGGAGGAGGGATCCTCCGTCGTCCAGGCGAGGACCGCGGAGGCTGCGAGCAGCGCGCCGAGGACAGCCGCTCCCCAGGCCGGGCGCACCCGCTCGCCGCGGGCGGTGAGCACCAGCCCGGTGGCGGCGGTGAGCGCCAGCAGGACGAGCACGGCGACGGTCATGCCGGCCTCACCCCGCCGCTCGCGTCAGCAACCGGCTGGCGGTGGGGCGCAGTTCCCGCTCGAGGTCCCACAACCCGGCGGCCAGCCGCTGACCGACCGCCTGCCGGGAGATCCCGAGGGCGGTGGCGGCCTCCGCCTGCGTCCGGCCGTCGCCGATCAGGGAGATCGCCTCCCACGCCTGGTCGCTGCGCCGGTCGACCACGACCGCGAGCGCGCTGAGCACCGCCTGGGCGTCACCGGCGTCGGCCGGCACCGCGCCCCGCACGGCCAGCCGAGCCTGCCGCTGCTTCGCGGCGTCGACGGCCCGCCGCGCGCTCAGGTAGGCCGGGCCCGCGCCGGCGCGGGTGCTCGGCGGCAGCGGCGTCTGCACGGGGCCCGCGCCCACGCCGATGCTCCAGTCGCCGGCCCGGACCAGCCGCAGGACGACGTCGACGACCTCGTCGGGCTCGGCGAGCAGGCCCTGGAACTCGTCCCCGGCCGTCCGCTCGAAGGCCAGCACCGTGGGGACGGCGTCGTTGAGCTCCCGGAGCACCTCGCCGACGCGGTCGGGGTTGCGCCGGCTCGCCTTCTGGTCGACGGTCAGCACGAACGGCACCTCGCAAGCCTGACAGCTTTCACCGATGGATGCAAGGTTCAGAGCTTGTCGACCACCTCGGGCGGGAAACCGCCCGTCGCGATCGGGCCCCACCCGGTGACGGTGACCCTGATCAGGGACTTCCCCTGCCGCGTCATCGCCGCCCGGTACTCGTCCCAGTCCGGGTGCTCCCCGCTGATCGACCGGTAGTACTCGACCAGCGGCTCCAGTGCCTCCGGCAGGTCCAGCACCTCGGCCTCGCCGTCGACCTGCACCCACGCATCGTGCCAGTCCGGGGACAGCACGCACATGGACACCGCGGGATCCCGCCGCACGTTGGCCACCTTCGCGCGCTGGGGATAGGTGGAGACGACGATCCGCCCCTCGGCGTCCACGCCGCACGTCACCGGCGACAGCTGGGCCCCGCCTTCCCGGCGGCGGGTGAGCAGCACCGCCTGGTGGCGCGGGCGCAGGAACTCCAGGAGCGCTGCGCGGTCGACCCGGTCTGCGGTGGCGGTCCTCGGCATGACGGCGACGCTACGACCTGGGACCGACAGCTACGACTTCGCCACGATGATCGTTTCCGGACGGTCCGCTTCCGCCAACTGTGCTGTGATCGACCGCATGAAGCTCCGCTTCCCCGGTCGGTCGACCGCCCGCCCCCAGTCGGACCAGGGCGTGGGAGCCCGGGACCAGGACGCCCCCGATCCCCGACGTGCGGCCGTCACGACGTCACCGGCACCCACGGAGGGCCGGGGCCCGAAGATGCAGGCCGCCACCCGCACGCTGGCGATCGCCTCCGCGCAGTTCCTGCTGATCGCCGCGGCCGTCGTCGTGCTCTTCTACGTCCTCGGACGGCTGTGGTCGATCCTCCTGCCGATCGTGCTGGGCCTGCTCCTCGCGACGGTGCTCTGGCCGCTCACCCGCTTCCTGCGCAACCACGGCTGGCCCCCGGCCCTCGCGGCGGCGACCGTCCTGCTGGCGTTCCTCGCCGCGTTCGGCGGCATCATCGCCGCGATCGCGCCGTCCGTCGCCGACCAGGTCACCGAGCTGGCCGACCAGGCGACGGCCGGGCTGCAGGACGTGCAGGAGTGGCTCAGCGGGCCGCCGTTCAACCTGCGCGAGGGGCAGATCGACCAGGCCGTCGACTCCACGATCGACTCGATCCAAGGGAACGCCCAGAACATCGCCGGCTACGCGCTCACGGGAGTGTCCGCCGTCGGCAACGGACTGATCAACCTCGTGCTGGCCCTCGTCCTGGTGTTCTTCTTCCTGAAGGACGGCCCGCGCTGGGTGCCGTGGCTGTCCGCGCAGACCGGCCCGAAGGCCGCCCGCCACGTCGCCGCCCTGTCGTACAAGACCTGGTCGACGCTGTCGGAGTTCATCCGCCAGCAGGCCCTCGTCGGCTTCATCGACGCCTTCTTCATCGGCCTCGGGCTGTGGATCTTCGACGTCCCGCTGGTGCTCCCGCTGGCGGTGCTCACGTTCTTCGGCGCGTTCATCCCGATCATCGGTGCGTTCGTCGCCGGCGCGTTCGCCGTCCTGATCGCCCTGGTCGACGAGGGCTTCACCGTCGCCCTGATCATCTTCGGCATCGTCCTGCTGGTGCAGCAGATCGAGGGCAACGTCCTGCAGCCGATCATCCAGGGCCGCGGCTTCAACCTGCACGCCGCCGTCGTCATCCTCGCCGTCACCGCGGGCAGCAGCCTGGCCGGCATCATCGGCGCCTTCCTCTCCGTGCCGATCGCCGCCATCATCGCGGTGATCTACCGGTACGTCCGCGACGAGCTCGACGGCAGATCCCCCGAGATAGCCGACGACGGCACGCGCA
>DASQTE010000015.1:0-6555 GCA_035642035.1 Blastococcus sp. | reverse complement strand
TCGCCAGCATTCACGGGCGTTCAGCGGCGGTCCCTTGAAGCGGTTGCGGGCCGTCCGGATGGCAACGGGCCGACTTGTGCCGAGATGGCACGGGCCATCCGGTACGCGGCGGTGGTAGACGCCTCCGTTCTCGTTCCGCGTCCGCCCGGCAACGGCGGCCGTGAACGATGCATAGCGTGCTCATTGGAACCGTCCTTACGCTGTTGGTATGGACCCCGCCGGGGCTGGACGGCTGCGGGGGTTCCGCGCGCCCAACGACGTGGCCGTACCAGACGCATCGTCCACATCTTCCGGCCCTTCTGAGCCTCCCTCACCGGCACCGCTGTCCGGGCCGATATGGCCCAACACCGGCTGGCGTTGGCTGGTCGCGGTGGCGGGCGTTCTCGTGGTTGCCATGGTGGTCATCGCCGCGTTGGCCTTCAAGCTCGGGTCGGGTTCTGCCACTTCGGCCAACCGAGCAGCCGAAACCCCGACCCCGACACCGGCTGCTACGGCGACCCCGCTGCCGGTCACCGATGTGTATCGCCTGGTCGCACCCTCGGTGGTGTTGATCACCTCCTCGAAGGGCTCGCTCGGATCCGGCGTCATCGTCACCGACACCGGCGCGGTGCTCACCGCCCATCACGTCGTCTCCGGCGGCGGCGACATCTCGATCCTGTTCGCCGACGGCACCAAAACCTCCGCGACGGTCGCCGCCGCAGACCCGAAGATGGACATCGCCACGCTGACGCCGCAGAAGCTTCCGGAGGTCGTCGTTCCGGCGATCCTCGGCGGAGGGGTCGAGATCGGATCCGATGTCGTGGCCATCGGCAACCCGCTGGGGCTGCGGGCCAGCACGACCACCGGCGTGGTCTCCGGCTTAGACCGCACGTCGAGGACCAAGGCGGGCTCAATATCCGGTCTGATCCAGTTCGACGCCGCCGTGAATCCCGGCAGCTCGGGCGGTCCGCTGCTGAGCACCCAGGGCACCGTCGTCGGCGTCGTCGTGTCGATCGCCGATCCGGGGGACGACGAAGCGTTCGCGGGGATCGGATTTGCCGTCCCGATCGGCACCGCGCTCGGCGGGGACTCCGGGTCGGGACCGCGCAGGGGGCCGCGGCTGTGAACCAGACCTGTCCAGATACGTAGAAACGATCGAGGAAGTGGTGCCATGACCCCGAACCCGCTCGAGCCGGTGCTGTTCGAGGTCAAGCGCACGATCGTGGGCCAGGATGTGCTGCTCGAGCGGATGGCGATCGCCATGCTGGCCGGCGGGCACCTGCTCGTCGAGGGCGTGCCGGGGCTGGCCAAGACCCTCGCGGTCAAGTCGCTGGCCGGCGCCATCGGCGGTGAGTTCCAGCGGATCCAGTTCACCCCCGACCTGGTGCCGGCCGACCTCGTCGGGACGCGGGTCTACCACCAGAAGTCCGGCGAGTTCGAGGTGTCGCTGGGGCCGGTGTTCACCAACCTGCTGCTGGCCGACGAGATCAACCGCGCCCCGGCCAAGGTGCAGAGCGCGCTGCTGGAGGTGATGCAGGAGCGGCAGGTGACCATCGGACGAGAGACGTTTCCCGTTCCCGAGCCGTTCCTGGTGATGGCGACCCAGAACCCGATCGAGTCCGACGGCACCTATCCGCTGCCCGAGGCCCAGGTCGACCGGTTCATGATGAAGGTGCTGGTCGGCTATCCGACCTCACCCGAGGAGCACGCGATCGTTGGGCGGGCTCTGCAGCCGGCTGGGCCGTCGCAGGTGATGCTCACCCCGGCGGACCTGATCCGGATGCGGGGGAGCGTTGAGCAGGTCTACGTCGATCCCGCGGTCGTCGACTACGCCGTACGGCTGGTCGCGGCCACCCGGTCGCCGGCCGGGGTCGGCCAAGGTGACCTGGAGCGTTACGTAACCTACGGCGCGAGCCCGCGGGCCACGATCGCGCTCGTTCTTGGCGGCCGGGCGCTGGCGTTCCTCCGCGGCCGGGACTATGTACTGCCGAACGACGTCGACGAGATCGCCCTCGACGTCCTGCGACACCGGCTCGTGCTCTCGTACGAGGCGCTGGCTGACGACCTCGACGCCGACACCGTCCTCACCCGCGTCCTGCGGGCCGTGCCCATGCCCGAGGTCGTGCTGCAGCCATGACCAGGATGATTCTCAGCAGGGGGGACGACCCCCCTGACCCCCCGCCCGGCCGCGCTGTGCCGATGAAGGGACTTGAAGCCGCGCGGCCGGCGCGGCCTACGGCCACGGACCGACTGCTGCACCGGCTCGAGTGGCGGGTTATCCGCCGGCTTGACGGGCGCGTCCAGGGCGGCTACCGCACGCCACGGCGAGGCAGTGGGCTCGACTTCGCCGGCATCCGCCCGTACGAGGAGGGTGACGACGCCCGGCACATCGACTGGAACGTCACCGCCCGGCTCGATGAGCCGCAGATACGCGAGTTCAACGAGGACCGTGAGCTGACCACCTGGCTGGTCCTCGACCGATCAGCGTCCATGGGAGTCGGCGGTCCGGACCGGGGAAAGCAGGACGTGCTCGCGGAGCTGGCGCTGGTCATGGCCAGGGTGCTCGGCCGAAACGGCAACCGTGTCGGCGCCGTCCTCTACGACGGCGCGTTCCCCGATTCAGGCACCACCCGGATCATCCCACCCCGCACCGGCCGTGGCCACGTGCTGCGGATCGGACGAGAGCTCGACCGCGCTGCCGACTCCCGGGCCGCGGCCACCACCGATCTCGCCGTGATGCTCGAGACGGTCGCGTCGCTGGCGCGGCGCTGCCTGGTCGTGGTGATCTCGGACTTCATCGGCACGGGCGAGTGGCAGCGCCCGCTCGTCCGGCTGGCGCACCGGAACGACGTCGTGGCGTTGCGCGTGGTCGACCGGGCCGACGACGCGATCCCCGAGGTTGGTCTGATCGTGGTCGAGGACGCGGAGACCGGCGAGCAGCTCCTCGTCGACTCCGCCGATCCGTGGTTCCGCGCCAAGTTCCGTGAGGGAGTCGACGAGCGCGAGGCCGGACTTCGGTCCGGCATGCGCCGGGCCGGGGTGCCGCTGCACCGGGTGGACACCGGCAGCGATCTCGTCGAGACGCTCCTGTCGGTCGTCGCTGAGACCCGGCGGAGGCGCCGATGAGCCTCTCCTATCCACCGCTACTCGTCCTCGGACTCCTGGTCGCCGCTGCGCTGGTGGCCGGTGCCGTGCTCGCCGGCCGGCGCCGGACTGCTGCCCTGACGGCGGCGGGAGTGCCCGTGGCCAGCCGACAGAACCGCCGGCTCGGGCTGTGGCTCTCCCTGACCGGGGTCGGTCTGCTGGCGGTGGCCGTGGCCGCTCCGGCCGCGGCGCTGCCCGTCGGCCGCAGCGCCGGCACGGTGGTCCTGGCGATGGACGTGTCCAACAGCATGAGCGCCGACGACGTCGCTCCTCACCGGCTGGCCGCCGCGCAGCAGACCGCCTCCGCCTTCATCGACGCCCAGCCGGATACCGTCGACATCGGCGTGGTCGGCTTCGACCAAGGTGCCCTGACCACGTCGCTACCCAGCACGGATCGGGCCGCGGCCAAGGCGGCGGTGCAGAACCTAAGGATCTCGGGCGGGACGTCGCTCGCCGCGGCCATCCTCGGCTCGCTGAGCGCGATCACGGGCCGGTCGGTCACGATCGGTGAGAACGGTGAGCTGCCCGACCTCGGCTACTGGGGGTCGGCGACCATCGTGCTGATCTCGGACGGCGAGGACCAGGGCGGCAGCAGCGACATGGTGGCGTCCGCGTCGACGATCGCCCAGAACGCGGGTGTGCACATCGAGACGGTCGGTGTCGGTACGGCCGGCGGAGCAACCGTCGCGATCGACGGATACCAGCTGCACACGGCGCTCGACACCGAGCAGCTGACCGCCATCGCTCAAGCCACCGGCGGCCGCTACCACCCGGCCTCCGACACGGAGCAGCTCGACGACGTCGCGTCCACCATCGACCTCCGACTGACGGTGGCCAAGCAGGACGTACCGCTGGCCGGCGGCTTCACCGCGGCGGCGCTGGCCCTGCTGGCCGCCGGTGCGCTGGTCACCGGCATCCGCACCGGAAGACTTGTGTGATGACGTTCATCTGGCCATGGGCGTTGGCGTCGCTGCTCGTCATCCCGATCCTCTGCGGAACCCTCTGGTTGTTGCGGCGGCGCCGGCGCCGTGCGGCGGTGCCGGTGACCTCCATCGCCCTGGTCCGGGCCGCGCTGCCCGGCCGTACGCGGTGGACCCGGCTTCTCCCGACCCTGTTGCTTCTCCTCGGCTTCGCCACCCTCGGCGTGGGGGCGGCGCGGCCACAGGCGACGGTGCCGGTGGCGTCCAACTCCACGACCATCATGCTGGCGATGGATGTCTCCGGGTCCATGTGCGCGACGGATGTGGAGCCCAACCGGCTCACGGTCGCTCAGGAGGCGGCGGTCACGTTCATCCAGTCCCAGGACGGCGGCACCAAGATCGGCCTCGTCGCCTTCGCCGGCGTGGCCGGTCTGCAGGTCCCGCCGACCACCGACAAGGACGCCCTGATCGAGGCGATCGACAACTTCACCACTGCGCGCGGCACGGCGATCGGTTCGGCGATCCTCACCGCCATCGACGGCATCGCGGCGATCAACCCGACTGTGGCCCCCAGCGGCGTGGATGCGGAGTCGGCCCAGCGGTCCGGCTACGCGCCGGACGTGATCGTCGTGCTGACCGACGGCGCGAACACTCAGGGCGTCGAGCCGGCAACGGCCGCCGAGGCCGCCGCTGTCCGCGGTGTCCGGGTCTTCACCATCGGTTTCGGCACCACAACCCCCAGCGCCCGGATGGCCTGCACGGGCCAGCAGGCGGGAGGGTGGGCCGGCGGTGGCGGCTGGGGCGGTGGCGGCTGGGGCGGTGGCGGTGGCGGCTGGGGCGGTGGTCGCGGGGGGCGCAGTCCGCTGGTCATCGATGAGGAGAGCCTGCGAACCGTCGCCGAGATCACCGGAGGGCAGTACTACCGGGCCGAGAGCGCCGTCCAGCTGCAGGACGCGCTCGGTGATCTGCCCAGCCACGTGACGGTGGCGAAGAAGCGCGTCGACATCGCGTCGTGGTTCGCCGGCGCCGGGGGGCTGCTGGTGGCGGCCGCCATCGGGCTCTCGCTCTGGTGGAACCGCGTACGCGGGCCGCGTTCGACGCCTTGAGACGTGCATCGGGGCAGTCCGGTGTGGGACGCCCGTCGGTTTCCACGGTGTAACCCATGGGCATCGTCATCGGATGGGACTCTCGCGGACGAGGGCAGGCGTAATCGAGGCGATGTCGCGGACGCCGGTGAGCGCCATCGTCAGGTCGAGCTCCGCGACCACGTTGGCGATCACGTCTTCGACGCCGCGCTGCCCGGCGATCGCCAGTCCGTACATCTGCGGGCGGCCGAGCAGCACCGCGTTCGCGCCGAGGGCGAGGGCGACGAAGACGTCGGCGCCGGTACGGATTCCGCTGTCCAGCAGCAGGGTCGGGTCCGGACCGAGCTCCTCGCGGATGCCGACGAGGGCGTCGAGCGAGGCGATGGCGTTGTCCACCTGGCGCCCGCCGTGGTTGGACACGACTATCGCGTCGACGCCGAGCCCCAGGGCGCGGCGTGCGTCGCTCGGGTGCAGGATCCCCTTGAGCACGACCGGCAGCCGGGTGCGATCCCGCAGGGTCTCCAGGTGGGCCCAGCTCAGTCCGGGGTTGGAGTAGACGTCGAGGAACGTCTCGACCGATGCGCGCGGCACGGGCGAGCGTAGGTTCGCCAGGAACCTTCCGGGGTGGTTGCGAGCCATGGCCAGCAGGGCGCGGATGGCGCCGAGAGTGACCTCCACGTCCTGCGCCCGGCCGGCCGCAGCGTGCAGTCGCTCGGCAACGATCGCGCGGAAGCGCGGGTCGGAGGTGTACTGCGCGATGCCGATGCCTCGCGCGAACGGGAGCGAGCCGAGGTTGAGGTCCTGCGGCCGCCAGCCGAGCACTGTGGTGTCGAGCGTGACGACGAGCGCGCCGGCGCCCACCGCCTCGGCCCGCCGGATCAGGCTGTCGACCAGCCCTTCGTCGCGGCTCCAGTAGAGCTGGACCCACCGAGGGGTGTCCGCCATCACCGCGGCGCACTCCTCAATGGTGTTCGAGCCCTGGTTGGAGAAGACGTAGCCGGTGCCGGTCGCGGCGGCGGCGCGCGCGATCGCCAGGTCGCTGTCGCGGCGGACCAGGCCACCCGCGCCGATCGGCGCGAGCAGCAGTGGCGTGGCGTGCCGGATGCCGACCAGCTCGACCGACAGATCCCGCTCGGCCGCGCCAACCGCGATCCGCGGCACGATCGCCCAGCGATCGAACGCGGCCCGGTTGCGCCGCATCGTCCGGCCCTCGCCGGCCCCGCCGGCTACATAGGCCCAGGCGACTCGACTGCACGCCCGCCGCGCGCGGCGCTCGAGCTCACCCGCGTCGGTCGGCACCACCGGCCGCCGCCCCAAGACCCCGGCCCGGTATACGGCCGCCTGCCGTCTCGGTCCCGCCCCGGGCAGCGCTGCGCCGCCTGGTCGCGCCCCGGCCGGCGTCGGCCCTCCCCCGGTTGACGTCGTGC
>DASQTE010000014.1:0-10661 GCA_035642035.1 Blastococcus sp. | reverse complement strand
CTTCGAGCTGGAGGAAGAGGGGATCGTCCCGCTGCGCGCGCGCATCGCGGAGCGGCTGCACCAGAGCGGCCCGACGGTGAGCCAGACCGTGGCGCGGATGGAGCGCGACGGCCTGCTGACGGTCGAGGGCGACCGGCACCTCCAGCTCTCCGACGAGGGCCGTCAGCTGGCGACAGCGGTCATGCGCAAGCACCGCCTGGCCGAGTGCCTGCTCGTCGATGTGATCGGCCTGGACTACGCCGACGTCCACGAGGAGGCCTGCCGCTGGGAGCACGTCATGAGCGAGGCGGTGGAGCGCAAGCTGCTGACCCTGCTCGGCAACCCGTCGGTGTCCCCCTTCGGGAACCCGATCCCGGGCCTCGAGGCGCTGCGCGGCGAGGACACGCTGGGCGGCGAGACCGCGGCGGTGCTCGACTCGCTCACGCTGCTGAGCACCACGGCGACGGCGGAGGGCCGGCCGGTGGTCATCCGCCGGATCAGCGAGCAGCTGCAGGAGAACACCGACCTGCTGCGCCTGCTGGCCGACCAGGGTGTGCGCCCGGGCGCCACCATGACCGCGCGCCTGGTCGAGGGCTCGGTCGCGCTCGACGACCGGGTCCTGCCGCTGGGTGTGGCCCACCACCTGTTCGTGAGCGCCGTGGACGACGCGCTCACGCCGCTCGAGGCCGCTCCCCTGCTCTGAGCCGGGACGAGCCGATGGACGCAGCACCGCCGGACGACGGCGCGGGAGACGGCCTCCGCGCCGCCGACGTCTTCGTCGCCGACCTGCGTCCCCGTCCCGGCGGGCGGGTGATGCAGGGGGTCCGCCTCGCCGGGGCGGCCCTCTCCGAGCTGCTCCTGCAGCTGATCCCGGCCCCGTCGGTGCACGACGTGGTGGTGACCCGCCGGGACGACGGCTCGGAGGTGCTGCGCGAGCCGGCCGGCGTCCCGCTGCTGGCGGGCGAGCTGCTCGGCCAGATCCGGGACGAGCTGGAGCGCCTCGACCCGGACGCCTTCCTCGAGGAGTGGTCGGCGAAGCCGCGGTCCTCCTGAGCGGCCGGGCCGGGCCGTCTCCGGCTCTCACTACTGTGGAGCCGCACCGCGCCCGTCCTCCCTGCGACCTCGAGAGAAGGCCCCGGTGAGCCCGACCGCCCCCGCCTCCGACGACCCGACCGGCGATGGTCCCACCAGCCCGTTCGCGGACCTCGAGCGGTTCGTGGCGCTGCCCCGGATCGGCGCGCTGGCGTTGTCGGTCGACGGCACGCGGCTCGCGGTCTCGGTGCAGACGCTGGACCCGCAGAAGAAGAAGTGGCAGTCGGCGCTGTGGGAGGTCGATCCCGCAGGCAGCCGTCGGGCCCGGCGGCTGACCCGCAGCGCCCCAGGCGAGTCGTCGCCGGTGTGGGCGCCGGACGGGTCGCTGCTGTTCACCTCCGCCCGCCCCGACCCGGACGCGACCGACGACGGGGATCCGCAGCCGGCGCTGTGGAGCCTTCCCGACGGGGGCGGCGAGGCGCGGCTCCTGCTCACCCGTCCGGGCGGCGTCGCGGGGGTGAGCGTCGCGACGGGCAGCGGCGACGTCGTCGTCGCCGCTGCGACGATGCCCGGCGCGTCCGGGTCCGAGGAGGACGAGGAGCGGCGGAAGAAGCGCAAGGACGCCGGGGTCACGGCGGTCCTGCACGAGGCCTACCCGGTGCGCTACTGGGACCACGACCTCGGCCCCGCGGCCCCGCACCTGTTCTGGGTGGGACCGCTGCCCGCCGACGAGCCGGATGCCGAGCCCGTGCAGCTGCGCGACCTCACGCCCGACGCGGTCCCGCCGAGCGGGGCCGGCGACGACTTCGCCCTCTCCCCCGACGGGCGGCTGCTGGTCCGCGCCGAGGAGATCCCCCACGGCCCGGCGGGGCGTCGCAGCCGGCTCGTGCTGACCAGCACCGCCGACGGGGAGACCCGTCCGCTCGTCGACGACCCGACGGCCGACGTGTACGCCGCCCGCTTCTCCCCCGACGGCGGCTCGCTGGTGTGCGTCCGCGAGGCGCTGTCGAGCTACGCCGAGCCGCCGGACTACACGCTGCTGCTCGTCGGCCTGCCCGACGGGACGGCCCGCGAGCTGACGCCGGACTTCGACCGGTGGCCGAGCGCGCCGCGGTTCGACGCCGACGGCACGGCGGTGTACTTCCTCGCAGACGACGACGGCCGGCACGCCGTCTTCCGGGTGCCCGTGGACGGCGGGACGCCGGTCCGGCTCACCAACGACGGCGCCTACAGCGACCTGCAGGTGGCCGCGGACGGCAGCGCGCTGTACGCACTGCGGTCGGCCTACGACTCCCCCGCCGTGCCGGTCCGGCTCGACCCGGAGACGCCGCTGCAGGACCCGCCCGTGCTGCCCAGTCCCGGAACCCTGGACGGCCTCCCGGGCACCCTGCACGAGGTCGAGGCGACGGCCGCCGACGGGGCGCGCGTGCAGTCGTGGCTGGTCCTCCCCGAGGGGGCGTCGGCGAAGAACCCGGCGCCGCTGCTCCTCTGGATCCACGGCGGGCCGCTGATGAGCTGGAACTCGTGGTCCTGGCGCTGGTGCCCCTGGGTGATGGCCGCCCGGGGGTACGCCGTCCTGCTCCCGAACCCGGCGCTGTCGCAGGGGTTCGGCCTGGACTTCGTCCGGCGGGGGTGGGGCGAGTGGGGGGCGGCCCCGTACACCGACCTGATGGCCGCGGTGGACGCGGCGGAGCAGCGCCCGGACATCGACGCCTCGCGCACCGCCGCCATGGGCGGCTCCTTCGGCGGCTACATGGCCAACTGGATCGCCACCCAGACCGACCGGTTCCGGGCGATCGTGACGCACGCCAGCCTGTACGACCTCGACTCCTTCGTCGGCACGACGGACGCGGCCTACTACTGGGAGAAGGAGTGGGGCGACCCGCTGGCCGAGCCCAAGCGCTACGAGCAGAACTCGCCGCACCGCTACGCCGACGCGATCCGCACGCCGATGCTGGTGATCCACGGCGACAAGGACTACCGCGTGCCCATCGGCGAGGCGCTGCGGCTCTGGTACGACCTGCAGAAGCGCGGCGTCCCGTCGAAGTTCCTGTACTTCCCCGACGAGAACCACTGGGTGCTGACCCCGGGAAACAGCCAGGTCTGGTACTCGACGGTGCTGGGCTTCCTGGCGGAGCACGTGCTCGGCCAGGAGTGGCAGCGACCCGAGCTGCTCTGACCGCCGCACGTCAGGCCGCCCCGCCGGCCGCGGCCCGCCGGATCAGCGCACGGAGCTCCGCGGGGCGCACGCAGGCGTCGAGGGCCTGCGCCAGGAGCCGGGCGAGCGTGTAGTCCGGCGAGCCCGCCAGCGCCCGGCTCAGCGCCACGTCGGCCATCGCGCCGTCGCCCCGCAGCCAGGCGCTGACCGCGAGCAGGGTCGCCGGGGCGGCGTCGAGCGGGACCGGCGCCCGCCCGGTGCAGACCGTCCACAGCTGCTCGGCCGCGACCGCGTCCGGGCCCAGTGCCAGCTCCAGGGCGCGGTCGCGGACCGCCCGGTCGCGCAGCCCCCACAGCAGCCGGGCGACCTCGCGGTCGGTGAGCGGGGCCGACGCGGTGGGCGGCCCGGGCCGCGAGCGCGCCAGGGCGCCCAGGACCGCCGTCCACGACTCCTCGGCCACCACGTCCCAGCCGCGCTCGACGATCCCGTCGGCGCACGCGACGGCCACCTGCGCGCAGGCCTCCGCCATGGCCTGCCGGGCCTGCGCGCCGGGCCGGGCGATCCGTCCGGCCAGCGCGTCGCGGTCGCGCTCCACGACGACGCCACTCGCGACGGCGGCCACCTCGAGCTCGGACACGCCGCCCGGGAGCGGTGTGCCGGCCCCCGGCGAGCAGCAGCGTCCCGGGCAGTCGTAGGACCACCAGCGCCCGCCCCGGACCAGGAGCGCCTCGGCCATCGGCACCGCGTGCCCGGCGAGGGCGACCACGACGTCCCGCAGCAGCCCGCGGTGCGGCAGGCCGTCCGCGCCGTCGGGAGCCTCGGAGACCACGACCGCCACGACCCCGCTCGGCCGGTCGCTGAGCACCTTCGCGGCCAGTTGCCGGGCCGTCGCGATCCCGTGCTCGGCGGGCGGGATGTCGGCCCGCACCGTCAGCCCGAGCCGGCTCCCGCGCTCGCCGACCAGGCTGAGCAGCACGACGGACTCGGCCGGCCGGAAGCCCAGCAGGTGCGGGACCGCCGACGCCAGCTCACCGGGATCGGAGAGCCGGACGGCGACGGGTCCTGAGCGGGGGCGGGCGGCGCGAGCATCCATGCCCGAACCCTCGCCGCGGCAGGAGGCGGCCAGGGCCCCGCCGAGGGATCTGTGGACGCGCTCCCCGGCTGTGGACGACCGATCTAGTCGAGCGCCGCCGCCTGAGCCTCGTACGCCTGCGCGAGCAGGTCGGCGAAGGCCGCCGGGTCGGCCGGGGCCGCCGCGCCCCCGCCGGCGATGGCCGAGGTCTCCAGGTTCATCAGGATCAGCACCCGGTCGCCGTCCTGCACCGCGCCGATCAGCGCCGGGACCGTCGCCTGCGTGCCGTCGGGCAGGGCGACCGCCGTCGTGTACCGCAGCAGGGCGGCGCGGTCGCCCAGCTCGCCCACCTCGAGCGGCTCGAAGGTGATCGTCGCGGAACCGATGGCCGGGGACGTGATCTGGGCCTGCGGGCAGCGCGCGGCCGCCTCCTCGAGCTGACCGACGGTGTCCTTCGTCGGCCCGCCGCGCACCAGCACCTCGACCGTCGTGGCGGTCCCGGTCGTAGCGCTCTGCGCCGCGATGTCGTCGAAGTCGTCGAAGTCGGGCTGCGTGCCCTCGACCGCGCCCGCGCACTCCTCGGGCGTGATCTGCATGCCCTCGGCGCCCGAGGCGGCCAGCCCGGCGCCCTGGGCCAGCTGCTCCTGGCTGATCGCGACGACCGCGGCGTCCGGCCCGAACGCCTCGGCGGCCAGCAGACCCGACGCGAGGTCCGGGGCCGCGGACTCCTCCGCGGCCGACGACGACGCGGGGGACGACGAGGACGAGGCCGCCTCGTCGCCGCCGTCACCGCCGCCGCAGGCGGTCACCAGGGCGACGGACGCCGCGAGGGCGAGGGCGGCACGGGTCGGTCGCACGGGGCTGCGCATGCACCGAACCTAACCGCTCGGGAGCCGGGCGACGACCCGCTCGCACCGGCCGCCCGGCAGGTCAGACCTGGTACTGGACCGCGCTGCGGGCGGCGAGGTACGGCCGCACGTGCTCGGCGATGACGGCCAGGTGCACCGGGTCCTGGGCGTAGCGGTGGTAGGCCTCGACGTCGGGGAAGTCGGCGATCAGGACCGTGTCCGCGTTGCCGTCGCTGAGCCCGGCGTCGTCGGCCACGACCAGCGACGTCATCCCTCCGACGTCCTGGCGCAGCCGGCGCAGCGCCTCGACGGTGGCCGCGCGGCGTCCCGCGTCGGCGGCCGGGGACCAGGTGAAGACCACGACGTGACGGATCATGGGCCGCACCCTGCCAGGCCCCATGGGGGGAGCCGGGTTACCGACTGGTAGCCGGTCGCCGGCGCCCGCTCGTTAGAGTCCCGGACATGGGACGGTCGCTGCGCATCGCACTGCTGTCCTACCGGAGCAAGCCGCACAGCGGGGGCCAGGGGATCTACGTCCGCGCCCTGTCGCGGGAGCTGACCGAGCTGGGCCACCGGGTGGAGGTCCTCAGCGGCCAGCCCTACCCCGAGCTCGACACCGGCGTCCCGCTGACGAGGCTGCCCAGCCTGGACCTCTACCGCGAGCCCGACCCGTTCCGCACGCCCCGCCCCTCGGAGTTCCGCGACTGGATCGACGTCGCCGAGTGGGCGACGATGTGCACCGCCGGCTTCCCCGAGCCCATGACCTTCAGCCTGCGGGCGGCACGGCAGCTGCTCCCCCGCGCGGCCGACTTCGACGTCGTCCACGACAACCAGTCGCTCGGCTGGGGCCTGCTCCAGCTGCTCCGCGCCGGGATCCCGACCGTCGCGACGGTCCACCACCCCATCGCCATCGACCGCGAGCTCGAGCTGGCCGCCACCCGCTCGCTCCGCCGCCGGCTCACCCTCCGCCGGTGGTACGGCTTCACCGGCATGCAGGAACGGGTGGCCCGCCGCCTGGACGCCGTCACCACCGTCTCGGAGAACTCCCGGCGCGACATCGCCACGCACATGGGCCTGCCGGCGCAGGACGTCGAGGTCATCCCGGTCGGCATCGACCCCGACGAGTTCCGCCCGCCGCCGGACGGCCAGGCCCGCGACGCCGACTCGATCCTGGCCGTCACGAGCGCCGACGTCGCGCTCAAGGGCCTGGTCCACCTGCTCGAGGCGCTGGCCAAGCTGCGCACCGAGCGTCCGGTGCGGCTGACCGTCGTCGGCACCGCCCGTCCGGGCGGGCCCGCCGAGGCCGCCCTGGACCGCCTCGGGCTGCGGGACGCCGTGCGCTTCACCGGCCCGGTGCCGGAGGCCGAGCTCGTGGACCTGATGCAGCGCGCCTCGGTGCTCGCCATCCCGTCGCTCTACGAGGGCTTCTCGCTGCCGGCGATCGAGGCGATGGCCTGCGCCACGCCCCTCGTCACGACCGACGCCGGCGCGCTGCCCGAGGTCGTCGGCAGCGAGGCCGGGCTGCGCGTCAAGGCGGGGGACGTCGGCGAGCTGACGGCGGCGCTGGCGCTGGTGCTGGACTCCCCGTCGCTCGCCGAGCAGCTCGGCCGCGCCGGACGACGGCGGGTCCTCGACTCCTTCACCTGGCGGTCGACGGCGCAGCGCACGGCGGACTGGTACGGGGAGACGCTCGACCGCAAGGGGAACGCAGGGTGCTGACCGTCGACTACGACCGCCTCGACCTCCGGCCGGGGATGACCGTCCTCGACCTCGGCTGCGGTGAGGGCCGGCACGCCTTCGAGGCCTATCGGCGGGGCGCGAAGGTCGTGGCCGTCGACTGGGGCGCCCCCGAGGTGGAGACGACGAAGCGGTGGCTGGGCGCGATCGCCGAGGCCGGTGAGGCGCCCGCCGGTGCGGGCTACGAGGTGGTCCGCGGCGACCTGCTGCACCTGCCCTTCCCCGACGCCAGCGTCGACCGGGTGATGGCGTCGGAGGTGCTCGAGCACATCCCCGGCGACGTCGCCGCGATGGCCGAGATCTTCCGCGTGCTCAGGCCCGGCGGCCGGGTGGCCGTCACCGTGCCGCGGTACGGGCCCGAGCGGATCTGCTGGGCGCTGTCGGACGAGTACCACGCCAACGAGGGCGGGCACATCCGCATCTACACCGCGCCGGTGGTCCGGACCCGGCTCGCGTCGGTGGGCCTCGTGCCCGGCGGCAGCCACCACGCCCACGCCCTGCACGCGCCGTACTGGTGGCTCAAGTGCGCGGTGGGCGTGGACCGCGACTCGGCCCTCGTGCGCGCCTACCACCGGCTGCTCGTGTGGGACCTGACGAAGCGGCCGTGGCTCACCCGGACCGCCGAACGGTTCCTCGACCCGCTGGTCGGGAAGAGCCTGGTCGTGTACGCCGACAAGCCCGGCACCGTGACCGGTCTGCCGGTGGCCGGTACCGGCGGCGCCGCCCACGCGGAGCGGGAGCAGACCGCTGCCGCGCGCTGACCGGACGGGGACGCTCCCGGAGGTCCCGGGCGTCCTGACCGGGGACCAGGTGCGGGCGACCGTGGCGTGGATCGCCGCCCAGCAGGACGGGAACGGCGCGCTGCCCTGGTCGCGGGGCGAACAGCTGGACCCGTGGGACTCCGTGGAGGCCGCCATGGCCCTCGACGTCGGCGGGGAGCACGACCGGGCCGCCGCCGCCTACCGCTGGCTCGCCGGGCGGCAGCGGGCCGACGGCTCGTGGGCCTCGGAGTACCGGGCGGGCGCCGAGTCGGCCCCGGCGGCGGAGAGCAACCACGCCGGCTACCTCGCCGTCGGCGCCTGGCACTCCTGGCTGACGACCGGCGACGAGGCGCTCGTCGGGGAGCTGTGGCCGGCGGTGCGCCGCGGGCTGGACCTGGTCACCCGCATGCAACTGCCCGGCGGAGCCATCGGCTGGGCCCTGCGCCCGGACGGCACCGCCGACGGGACCGCCCTGCTGACCGGCAACGCCAGCCTCTTCCAGGCGCTGCGCTGCGGCATCGCGCTCGCCGGGCTGCGCGGCGAGGTCCAGCCGGACTGGGAGGTCGCCGTCACCGACCTCGGGACGGCGCTGCGCACCCGACCGGACGACTTCGCCGACCGGTCGCGCTACTCGATGGACTGGTACTACCCGGTCCTCGGCGGCGCGGTCACCGGCGCGGCCGCCCGCGACCGGCTGGCCGCGGGCTGGGACCGCTTCGTCGTCCCCGGGCTCGGCGCGCGGTGCGTCGCCGACCGGCCGTGGGTCACCGGCGCGGAGACGTGCGAGCTGGCCCTCGCGCTCGCCGTCGCCGACCAGCCCGACGCCGCCCTCGAGCAGCTGACCGCCATGCAGCACCTGCGCTCCGACGACGGCTCGTACTGGACCGGCCTGGTCTTCGCCGACGGCAAGCGCTGGCCGGTGGAGCGGACCACCTGGACCGCCGCCGCGGTGGTGCTGGCCACCGACGCCCTCACCGGGGCGACCCCGGCGTCCGGGCTGTTCCCCGACCCGGGGGCGCTCCCCGCGGCCGGGATGCCCGGGACCGTGCGGTCCGCCGGTTCGGTGACGGAAGGAGCGGGCACGGTCCTCCCATGACCGCGCTCCCCCACGACGGCTCCGACGTGACCGTGGTCGTGGCCAGCCAGAACCGGCGGGCGGACCTGCTGGCCACGCTCGCCCGGCACGAGGCCCCGGTGGTCCTCGTCGACAACGCCTCCACCGACGGCACGGTCGCGGCGGTGCGGGCGGCCCATCCCGAGGTGACCGTGCTGCCCCTGGACCGCAACCAGGGTGCCCACGGCCGGACGCTCGGCGTCGCCCGGGCCGGGACGCCGTTCGTGGCGTTCGCCGACGACGACTCGTGGTGGGCGCCCGGCGACCTGGAAAGGACCGTCGGGATCCTCCGTGCGCACCCGCGGCTGGCGGTGCTGAACGCCCGCATCCTGGTCGGCCCGGAGGAGCGCCTCGACCCGGTCTGCCGGGAGATGGCCGCGAGCCCCCTCGGCACGCCGCCCGACCTGCCCGGCCCCGCGCTGCTGGGGTTCGTCGCCTGCGGCGCCGTCGTCCGGACGGCGGCGTTCGAGGCCGTCGGCGGGTTCGACCCGGTCGTGCGGTTCCCCGGCGAGGAGGAGCGCCTGGCGCTGGACCTGGCGACGGCGGGGTGGGGGCTGGCCTACGTCGACTCGGTGACCGTCCACCACCACCCGTCGCCGCAGCGCCACTCCCCCGTGCGGCGGCAGGTGGCCATCTGGCGCAGCCGCGTGCTCACCGCGGTGATGCGCCTCCCCCTGGCCGACCTGGCCCGGGTGCTCGCATCGGCCGTCAGGTCCGGCCGGCCGGGGCTGGAGGGCCTGGCGCGCGCCGTCCCGGACCTGCCCGGAGCGCTCCGCCGTCGCCGTCCCATCCCCGACCCGGTGCGGGAGCAGCTGCGGCTGCTGGCTTCGTGAGGCCTCAGCGGGCGCAGTCGATGCAGGTGCGCGCGGCGGGGCGGGCGGCCAGCCGCTCGGCGGCGATGGGTCGCCCGCACGTCTCGCAGATCCCGTAGTCGCCGGCGTCCCGGCGGGCCAGGGCCGCCTCGACGTCGGCCAGCCGGCGCCGGGCCTGCTCCAGGAGCGCCACCACCTGCTGCCGCTCGAAGGCGATGGTCGCGCCCTCGGGGTCGTGCTCGTCGTCGGCGTTGGACGCCCGGGACGCCGCGACCAAACCGTCGAACTCGCGGGTCAGCGACTCGATCTGGGCCAGCGCCGCCGCCCGCTCGTCGGCCAGCGGGTCAGCGGACACGTCGCAGCAACCGCAGGGAGCCGGTGCCGGGGAGCTCCTCGAAGTCCCCCGACCCCACCACGCGGGTGTAGACGCCGTAGGGCGCCTGCCCGCCGTCGGCGGGGTCCGGGAAGACGTCGTGGATGGCCAGCGTCCCGCCCACCGCCAGCTTGGCGACCCAGGCGTCCTGGTCGCGCCGCGCCGACTCCTCGGTGTGGCTGCCGTCGAGGAAGAGCAGCGCCAGCGGCGTGCTCCACAGCGGGGCCAGCGTCTCCGACCGGGCCACGACGGCGACGACGACGTCCTCCGCGCCGGCGTCGGCGACGGTGCGGCGGAAGTGCGGCAGGGTGTCGATCCGGCCGACGGCGGGGTCGACCAGAGACGGGTCGTGGTACTCCCAGCCGGGCTGGTGCTCCTCGGACCCGCGGTGGTGGTCGACGGTGACCACCTGCCGCCCGGTCTCGCGCGCCGCGGCCGCCAGGTAGAGCGCCGACTTGCCCATCCAGCTGCCCCCCTCGAGCAGCGGCCCCGGGACGTCGACGGCGCGGGCGGCCTGGTACAGCGCCCGCCCCTCGTCGTCGGGCATGAAGCCCGGGGCGGCCCGGGCGGCGCTGAGCAGTTCGGTCGACGTGGCGGTCACCGGGACAGCCTCGCTCATCGGGCGAACCTGGCCCGCAGGGCGGTCACCCGGCGCTCGGTCGCGGCACCGGCCTGGGTGTCCGCGGCCGTGGCGAAGAACGCGCCGGCCGCAGTCGTGACCGGGACGGCGAGCACGAGCGCGATCGCACCGACCATCGTGCGGATCACCTCCTCG
>DASQTE010000013.1:0-6001 GCA_035642035.1 Blastococcus sp. | reverse complement strand
CCCCCGCCGTCACCGGCGCATGCCCTGGACGCGGCATGAGTGGGCACCCGCACAGCCGCGCATGCCGGGACAGGTGACGGGTAGGGCGGGAGTCAGACGCCGGTCGCCGACCGGCTCCCCGTCCGCCGGCCCGGCCGGTGCGGACCCGCAGAAGGAGGCACACCCGATGACGCAGCCCGAGGGCCAGACCGCCCGCGACGTCTTCCCCGAGGACGACGGCATCCCCGAGGTCTCGCAGGACGACTCGCCCACGCAGGAGCGGGCCGAGGACCCCCAGTTCGAGCCGATGCCCGGCGAGCAGGCCAACGCCTCGGTCGACTTCGGCACCACCGCCTTCGAGCAGTCGGTGGGCGAGTCGCTCTCCGGCCGGCTCGACCGGGAGCTGCCCGACGACGCGGCCGACGTCCGCCCGGCCGAGGACCCCGACCGCTCCGTCGGGCAGCTGGAGCAGGACACCTCGACCTCGCCGGTGAGCGACTCGGGCACCAACCGCACGGCCGACGACGTCGAGGCGACCTCCGACGCGTCCGTCGGCGGCGAGGGGCCCGAAGAGGGCGCCGTGCACCTCACCGGCGACTGACCCCGCCCCCGCAGCACCCCGACCCCGCCTCCCTACCCACCATCGGGGGGCGGGGTTGGCGCGTCCACGAACGGGTGTCTACGTTGTAAGCGCGGTTCAGCAGGCAGCCGTACCGTGCGGCCAGGAAGACCGGCGGCACTCGACCTGTTCACGACCTGCGGGACCGGGGCGACGAGCATCCGGACCGCACAGCGGTAGATTGTCCGGGCGGTCATCGCCGCCGGGGAATGTCCGCCGAGAGGAGCCACTGTCCGTGACCACTTCCGACCTGCCCGCCGAGGGGCAGCCCGACGTGTCGAACGAGGGCACCGAGGCACCCTTCGACGACGTGATCACGCTCTCCACCTCCACCAGCGAGGACGGCGTGGTGACGGTGACGGTCGTCGGTGAGGTGGACACGTTCACCGCGCCGGTTCTCCGTTCCACCCTGGACAGCCAGCTGGAGCAGCAGCCGCGCGAGCTCGTCATCGATCTCTCCGGCGTCCAGTTCCTCGGCTCGGCCGGCCTGGCCGTCCTGGTCGAGACGCAGAAGTCCTCCCGCGCCCGCGAGGTGGCACTGCGGCTGATCGCCACCACCCGCGCCGTCACCCGCCCGCTCGAGGTGACCGGTCTGATCGACCTCTTCACGATCGCCGACAGCACCGCGCGCTGAACGACGCGCCGGCAGCCGGCGCGGCACACGACGAGGGGCCCCGCCGATCCGGCGGGGCCCCTCGTCGTCGTTCAGGCCGACAGCAGCCGGCAGACGGCGCCCTCGAGGACCTTCTGGGTGTCCCGGTCGGCCTCCGCCTCGTCGGCCGCGCGCAGCGCGTGGGCGACGGTCTCGCCGTTCTCGAACCGGTCCACCACCCGCGGATCGACGTAGCTGGCCCTGCAGACCGCCGGCGTGTTGCCGAGCTGCTCGCTGACCTGCTTGTAGGCGGCGCTGACGATCTTCTTCCGGGCGGTCCTGCTCCTGGGTGGCGGCGCCTCGGCGAGGGCGGCCGCCATCAGCACCGTCGCCGTCCAGGTCCGGAAGTCCTTGGCGGTGATCTCGGCGCCGCTGATCTCCTTGAGGTAGAGGTTGATCTCGGCGCTGGTCACGTCGCGCCACTCGCCGTCCTCCGCCTGGTAGGCGAGCAGGTCCTCGCCGGCGTCGGCCGGCCGTTCGAGGAGCTGCCGGACGACGGTGGCGGTGGGCCGGTCGGTGATCTCGACCTCGCGCTCGATGCCGCCCTTGGCGGTGTAGGTGTAGAACGTCCGCTCGCCGCGCACGGAGACGTGGTCGCGCTTGAGGGTGGCGAGCCCGTAGGTGCCGTTCTCCTCCTCGTACTGCTCGCTGCCGACGCGGAAAGCGCCGAGATCGAGCATGCGGATGGCTGTGGCCAGCACGCGGTCGCGGTTGAGCCCGCGGGTCCGCAGCCCCGCCTGGACGGCGTCGCGGACGTCGGGCAGCTCGCGGGCGATCTCCAGCACGCGCTCGTGCTTCTCGGCGTCGCGCCGGGCACGCCACTGGTCGTGGTACCGGTACTGCCGCCGCCCCGCGGCGTCGACACCCGTGGCCTGGATGTGCCCGTTGGGCCAGGGGCAGATCCAGACGTCCTTCCAGGCCGGCGGGATCGCCAGGCCGCGGATCCGGTCCAGCCGGTCGTCGCGGATCAGGCTGCCGTCGAGGTCGTAGTACGCGAATCCTCGTCCGGCCTTGCGACGCCGATATCCGGGACCGTTCACGTCGCTGCGCCGGAGTCTCACGCCCGGATTGTGCGCAATGTAACGGCTCCTCAAACGGGTCGTCGCGCGTCGTCCCCCGGACAGGCGCAGCTCAGCGGAGGTCGACCAGGCCGCCGAGTCCGCTGATCTCGAGGACGTGCCGGGTGATGCCGCCCTCGGGCGCGTGCACGGCCAGCCGCCAGCCCTCGTCGCGCCCGATGCGGGCGACGGCCAGCACGACCCGCACCGCCGCGCTGCTGAACAGCGACACCCCGACGAGGTCCAGCTCCACCGGGGCGGTGCCGCCGTGGCTGGCCTCGAGCAGCCGGATGCGCAGCTGCTCGGCGCCGAACTCGTCGACCGCGCCGCCCACCCGCACCACGGGGCGCGGCCCCTCGCGGTCCACGACGACGGTCGCGGCGCTCGGCGCCGACGGCCGGTCGCGGTCGGCCTCGGGGCTCCGGCGCAGCCGCAGGCTCAGGGTGACCGTGGTCCCCTTCGCCTCCTCCTCCAGGACGACGCCGTCGACGAGCTGGCGCATGATCAGCAACCCGCGCCCGCGATCACCCGGGTCCCGGTCCGGTGGGCGCCAGGTGCCCTCGTCCCGCACGGTCACCGTGAGCACCCCGTCGACGTCCACGCGTGCCCGCAGGGACATCGGCCCGGGCTCGCTGCCGCGGTAGGCGTGCTCCGCCGCGTTCGCGCAGGCCTCACCGACCGCCACCATCACGCCGACCCGGTCCTGCTCCCCCATGCCCACGGTCGTCAGCCAGCTGTTCAGCCGCCGGCGCACCCCCGGCAGTGCGGCCGGATCGGCGACCAGGTCCAGCTGGAGCGGCTCCTGGGTGTCCTCGCGCCGGTGCGCCACCAGGACGGCGACGTCGTCGAGCCAGCCCTCGGGGCTGCGCACGCCCTCGGCGATGGCCGCGGCGAGCTCGTCGGGCCCGTCGGTGTCCAGTGCCCCGGGGGCGGCGATCACGTCGGAGGCGACGCCCGCCAGCCGCTCGAGCGCCTCGGACGCTTCGGGCGCCGGGCCCGCCACGGCGCCGTTGGAGAACAGCACGAGCGTGGCGCCCTGCTCGAGGACGTGCCGGGACACCGTGGTGGCGCTGTTCGGCAGGCTGCCCAGCGGCGCACGGGGCGGGACGGCGAGGAACGTCGTCGCGCCGTCGGGGCCGACGACGAGCGGCGGCGGGTGGCCCGCGGCGGCGTAGGCGAGGTCGCCGGTGCCGGCGTCGAGGACGCCGTAGAACACCGAGGCGCCCTCCACGTCGTCCATCTGAGCGGCGAAGGCGTCCAGGGCGGCGAGGACGGCGGACGGCGAGGGGTCGCGCAGCGCGGACGAGCGCATGGCGCCCCGGAGCCGGCTCATGGCCCCGGCCGCCGGCACGCCGTGCCCGACCGCGTCGCCGACCACGAGAGCCACCCGGCCCGACCCCAGCGCGACGGTGTCGTACCAGTCGCCACCGGCCGCCTCGACCGCCGAGGCCCGGTGGTAGCTCCCGGACAGGTGCAGGTCGGGCAGCAGCGGCAAGGACGGCGGCAGCAGGGAGAGCTGGGCCTGCTCCACGCTGTCGGGGGGCTTGGGCCAGAGCGAGGTGTCGGTCGCCGCCTCGTCGGACTCCAGGATGACGAGGGCACCCGGCCCGTCGCCCACGCGCAGGGGCCGCACCATGAGCGTCGACGCCGGACCCCCGGGGCCGAGCGGTCCGCAGATGGTCTCCGGCAGCCCCGACCGGAGCACGGAGCGGACCACCTCGACGACCGGCTTGCCGTCGACGACCGGCATCCCGTCCGGCGAGGTGCCCAGGGACCGGGCGCGGGCGTTCGCCCAGACGGGTTCGTCCGACGAGGCGCTCAGGACGTAGATCGCCGCCCGCGCCGTCTCCATGGCCGCCGCCAGCACGTCCGCCCCCTCGCCCCCGTCGAGGCCGGGGAGGGGGGACGGGCTGGGCGGTCTGGAGTTCATCTCGGACCAGCCAATACCAGCCCTGGGGCCACGGCAACCGCGCTGACACCTACCGTGGGGCGGTGGCAACCGCCACGTTTCGAGGGCGGACGGTTCCGGGTAACGGTGCGAGGTTGGGCGCAGGCCGGTACCCCGGACGTGCCCTCGCCGATCCGGAACGGGTCCGGCAGGATGGACGGCCGCGCCCGACACCCGGGCGACGGCGACGAAGGAGCGGACGACGGATGGTCGACTCGAGGGGTGCCCTCGCGCAGGACGGGCGACGCGCGGAGCGGCTGGAGCTGCGGGTGCCGACGACGGCCACCCAGCTCCCCGCGGTGCGGGGGATGGCCGGTGATCTCGCGATCCGGATGGACTACGACCTCGACGCCGTGGAGGACCTGCGCCTGGCCGTCGACGAGGCCTGCGCGACGCTGACCCAGATCGCGAAGGGCGATGCACCGCTCACGGTCATCTTCGAGACGACCCGTGCCGGGCTGCACATCGAGGCATGGGTGCCGACCGCCGAGGGCGTCGACGTGCCCCGCGACGGGTTCGGCTGGGCGATCCTCGCGACCCTGGTCGACACCGTCGACGCCCGTCGGTCCACCCAGGACGTCGTCCCGGGCGGGGACGGCAGCCCCACCCCGGTCGGCCTGATCGCCATGGACAAGTACCTGCCCGGCCAGCATCCGAGCGACCCGGGAATCGGGGCCGGCCGGAACGTCTCGGTCGCCCAGTGAGCCGGTCGCCCTCGACCGACGAGATCCCCGTCGTGGACGTACCGGTGCCCGACCAGAGGTCCGAGGCCACGCGCCCGGCAGCCGAGCCCGCCCCCGCGGAGGACGACATCCCAGGTCACGACCCGGCCGATCCGGAGGCGGTTCCCGACCCGCGTGCGGAGGGGGGCGACGTCCCCGTCCACGAGGCCGCGCCGGACGCGCCGCCCGTCTCGGACAACCGTCGACGCGCGGAGCGCACCGCCCCGCTGTTCGCCGAGCTGGCGACGCTGGAGAAGGACGATCCGCGGCGCGAGCGGCTGCGGGAGATCCTCGTGGAGGAGCACCTCCCGCTGGTGCGGCACTTCGCCCGGCGCTTCAGCAACCGCGGCGAGCCGTTCGACGACCTGCTGCAGGTGGGCACGCTGGGGCTGATCGCTGCCATCGACCGCTTCGACCCGACCCGCGGCGTGGAGTTCCTGTCGTTCGCCGTGCCGACGATCACCGGCGAGATCAAGCGGCACTTCCGCGACCAGGGCTGGTCGGTGCGCGTGCCGCGCCGGCTGCAGGAGCTGCACCTGTCGCTGAACGCCGCCGTCGGTGAGCTCGCCCAGAAGAACGGCCGGGCCCCGACGCCGTCGGAGCTCGCCGAGCACCTGGGCATCCCGCGGGCCGAGGTGCTCGAGGGCCTCGCCGTGGCCAACGCCTACCGGTCGAGCTCCCTCGACGAGCGGCTCAGCGGCGAGGACGACTCCCCCACCCTCGCCGCCACGCTGGGCGAGGAGGACGCCGCGCTCGAGGGCGTGGAGTACCGGGAGTCGCTGCAGCCGCTACTGGCCACGATCCCCGCCCGGGAGCGCCGCATCCTGATCCTGCGGTTCTTCGGCAACATGACGCAGTCGCAGATCGCCGCCGACATCGGAATCTCGCAGATGCACGTCTCCCGGCTGCTCAGCCAGACGCTGGCCAAGCTCCGCGAGGGCCTGCTCAAGGACTGACGAAGGACCCCCCTGCCCCCCACCGGCCCCCTGCAGGGTCCCGCCGCGAGCTTGCGAGCGGTGGGGG
>DASQTE010000012.1:0-13342 GCA_035642035.1 Blastococcus sp. | reverse complement strand
GAGCGGCGCATCGGACGACGACGACCTCGACCGTTTCCGGCAGGCGACCTCGCGGCTCACCGGGCTAGAGGGCCCGGCGCGCGAGCCGGTGGCCGTGCCCGACGACGCGGCCCTGACCGCCCTCACCTTTGCCGGACGGGGCGCCACCCTGATCTTCGAGCACACGACCGCCGGACCGGCGGATCTCGCCCCTGCGCTGCAGGACCTGGAGGCCGCTCTGGCACTGGCCCGGGACCAGCACTTCGGGCTCCTCGAGGTGCAGTGCCTCTGCCTCATCGGGACGGCCAGGCTGGTCGCAGGCGACCACGGGCGCGCCGGAGCGGCTGCCGACGCCGCGATCGCCGCCGCCGTGGTGCACGGATGGCGCGACTCGCCCTGGACGGCGGCCGCCCACGCCGTCCTGGCCCATTCCTGGCTGACGCGCGCGGCCCCTGACCGGGCCCTCAGCGCCTCGGCCGCGGGACTGGCCATCGCAGCGGAGGACCAGGAGCCCGTCGTCCGGTTCGCCCTGCGCTGCGCCCGCGGCGGTGCGCTGTTCGATCTCGGTGACCGGCAGTCCGGACTCCTGGAGCTGCAGAACGCCCATGCCGAGATCGCCGGCACGACCTTCCCGGCCCCGATCGCGGCGTGGGCCGCACTCCTGGAGCACCGGGCAGCCCTGCTCCTCGGGTCCTCCGCCGCGGCGGCAGCCGCGACGAGCCGGCTCGCGGCCCGCGGCGGCGCCGACGGCGAGCTCGCCCTCATGCGGGCCTGGTCGGAGGCCGCCGCCGGATCCCCGCGCGCGGCGCGAGCGGCAGCGGCACCGCTGCTCGACGGCAGCATGTCGCCGGCCCTTCCGTCCACCTGCGTCGAGGCGTGGCTCGTCGAGGTGTGGGGCGCCCTCCGGCTGAACGACCGACCGGCCGCGCGGCAGGCGCTGCAGACCGCTCTCGAGCTGGCCGAGCCGATGGAGGCGTTGCGTCCGTTCGCCCTCGCGGGCCAGGGACTCCGTGTCCTGCTCGTCGACCAGCTCGGCGGCTCCCGGGATCCGGCTGCCTTCGCCTACCGCTGCCTGGCCGCCCGACGGCGGGTCCGTCAACCGGCCACACCCGAGCTGAGCGCTCGCGAGCATGACGTCCTCGCGCAACTCATCTCGCTCAGCAACCTCGGCGAGATCGCGGACGAGCTGGACGTGTCGGTCAACACCGTCAAGAGCCACGTCCGGGCCATCTACGGCAAGCTCGGTGTGAACACCCGCCGTACCGCAGTGCTGACCGCCCTCGAGCGCGGGCTGCTGGCATGACGTCGGGAGCTTCCGCGCGGTTCCGCGGTGGCTCCGCGGAGCATCGCTGATGGCTGAACCAGCGCTGGTCCCGCTTCGGGTCGCCGCCGGGAAGACCGTGGTCCCGGAGCTGCCGCGCGAGTTCGTCCCCCGTCCTCAGCTGCGCGACCTCCTGGACGAGGCGAAGCCCGGCCAGGTCGTGGTGGTCACCGCCCCGGCCGGCTCCGGCAAGACTCTGCTCCTCGCGGACTGGGTGCGCCTGAGCGAGCACCCTCCGACGGCCTGGATCTCCCTCGACGCCGACGACGACGACCCCCGGAGGCTCTGGTCGGCCGTGGTGACGGCCGTCATGGCGCTGCCGTCGACGTCCTCCGAGGGTGGCCTCCAACGGGTCGCGGACCTGGTGCAGCAGCCGCACGACGAGGACCTCGTCGAGGAGCTCGCCGACGCGCTCGACGGCATGGACCCGCCGGTGCGCGTGGTGCTCGACGACGTGCACGAACTGAGCGGCCGCACGGTGCTGCGCGACCTGACCCGCCTGATCCGCCGCCGGCCGGCCGGGCTGCGGCTCGTCCTCGCCAGCCGGACGGATCCTCCGATCGCCGTCCCGCGACTGCGGCTGGAAGGCCGGTTGCACGACCTGCGCGCCGACGTCCTGCGGTTCACGATCGACGACACCGACGCGATGCTGAGAGCCATGGGGATCACCCTGACGGCGCCTCAGCTGTCGGTCCTCCACACCCGCACCGAAGGGTGGGCGGCCGGGCTGCGGCTCGCCGCGATCGCCCTCCGCAGCAACGACGACGTCGACGCGTTCCTGACCAGCTTCTCCGGTGACGAGCGTTCGATCGCGGAGTACCTGACCGTCGAGATCCTCGACGGCCTGAGCGCCGACACCCAGGACTTCCTGCGCAGGGTCAGCGTGTGCTCCCCGCTGCCGGCCGCCGTCGCGGCCGTGTTGTCGAGCCGCGAGGACGCCGCCCAGGTGCTCGACGTCCTGTGCTACGAGACCTCGCTCGTCGAACGCACGTCACCCGGCAACTACCGCATCCACCCGCTCCTCCGCTCCTACCTGACCGCGGACCTCGCTCGCCAGCGGCCGGAGACCCACCGGCAGCTGCATGCCGTCGCCGCCCGCTGGTGGTCGGCGGAGGAGGACCCGGTCCACGCCCTGCGCCACGCGGAGCGGGCCGGCGATCCCGCGCTGGTCGCCGAGCTGGTGCACACGTGGGGTGTCGCCCTCTTCCTGAGCGGGGACCTCGGGCCGCTGCGTCGAGCCTTGGCGGCCGTGGGTGCGAGCGCACGCCAGGCCGACTCCTGGCTCGCGCTCCTCGCGGCCATCACCCATCTGGACGCCCGGGCGCTGCCGGCGGCAGCCGTCGAGCTGGAGAACGCGCGCTCCGCCTGGCCCGACGCCCCCAGCGCATCGCTCGACACGCTCCGGGCCAGCACCGAACTCCTCGCCCTGACCCAAGGGCTCGTGACCGAGGCATTCCCCCGGGCCCCGGACGGCGCGGAGCAGACGGTGCCCGCGCTGGAGGCGTTGCTGCACGCCAGCCGTGGCACCGCCCAGTTCGCCAACCCGGGGGGTGTCGACGGCCGACTGGCCCGGGACGAACTGGAGCAGGCCCTCGAGCTGGCCCGGGCCCACGACCTCGGCTATCTCGAGGTGCAGTGCCTGTACATCCTCGCGCACGTGGCGGCCGTGCGGGGTGACCTGCTCGAGATGAGGTCGATGGCGGAGCAGGCCGTGGCCGCCGCGGCCCGCCGCGGGCGGCACCCGGCCGGCTGGTCGGCCGGGGCGGCGGGGCTGCTCGCCTACGCCGAGTTGCTGGCCGGTCGCCCCGCAGCGGCGGCGGCACAGGCCGACGAGGCGCTCGGCACCTGGGACCTGCTGCCCCCCGAAGCTGCGTACATGCTGCACGCGGTCCACGGAGCCGCCGTCTCCGACCAGGGCAAGCGTCCCGCGGGCCTGGCCGAGATGCGCGCGGCGCGCCTGGAGTTCGGGGACACGCCGGCGGCGCCGTCCACGTGCGCCGCGCTCGCCCTCCTCGAGCACCGGGTGGCCCTGATGACCGGGAACGGAGGGGCCACGGCGGAGGTCGCAGGCTGGCTCACCGCCCGGCTCGGCACGACCGGTGAGACGCTGCTCCTCCGGGCGTGGACCGACGCCGCGGCGGGCCGGCACGACGCGGCGCGGGTGATCGCGGGGCACGCGCTCGAGCCGGACACGCAGAGGCTCCTGCCGCAGACCCGGATCGAGGCACGGTTGGTCGAGGCGGAGGCGGCGCTGTACGCCGAAGAGCTGGAGACCGGCCGGGCGGCGCTTGAGGTGGCCCTGGCCGAGGCCGCGCCGATCGCGGTCGCCCGGCCGTTCGCCCTGGCCGGACCGTGCACCCAGGAGCTGCTCGCGACCATGGTGGGGCCCGACGCCACGGACCCCTTCGCCGTGCAGGTGAGCGTGGCGAGGGCCGCGGCGGTGCCCGACATCGCCGTCCCGCTGAGCGAACGCGAGATGGCCGTGCTGGCGCTGCTGCCGTCGCTGCTGAGCGCCCGGGAGATCGCCACCGAGTTCACCGTCTCGGTCAACACGGTGAAGAGCCACATCCGGTCGATCTACGCCAAGTTGGGCGTCTCGACCCGCCGCGAAGCGGTGCTCCAGGCGCAGGACCGCGGCCTCGTGCCGTGACGTTCATCTGAGCCGGGTGAGGCAGGGCCACCGTTTCCCCGCGAGGGTGTGTGCCCAGCGGACAGCAGCGCGCACCCCCACCCGACGGAGGCCGACGATGCCGGACCGGCGTTACGAGGTGCGTGTCACGGGCCGGCTGTCCCAGCGGGCGCGGGACGCCTTCGCCGAGATGGACGTCTCCGAGGTGACCGCCGAGACGGTGATCTCCGGCCTCGTGCACGAGGACGAGCAGTTGCACGAGCTGCTCGCGGCCGTCCAGTCCCTCGGCCTGCACGTGGTGTCCGTGCAGCAGGTCGCCCCCTGATCGTTGTTGGCTCCGAGCACTGCCCCGGCCTGTCGCGAGCGACGCGCAGATCTCCCTGGTCAAGACGTCCCTTGCGCGAGAGGCTGTTGTCACGACGGGGCCCGGCTACACGAGGAGGAGCCGTGCTTTCCGACGACGACCTGCTGGTCCGAACGCTTGCTTTCTCCGGTTCCTACGTCTCCGACGACGGGAACGTGACGATCAGACGGTCGCCCGGCGGCTCATTCGAGTACCTGGGCGATCGGTTCATCGGCAGCTGCCGGCCCTGCTCCCGGGCCCGGATCATCCCCCCGGCGGGTGCCGCCCTGCCCGACGCCGACGCGGTGGCACAGTTCATGGCCACGCACAGCCACGGCGAGGTCGACTGACCGGAACAGGTGGCCTCTCCGTGGACCGTGGGGCCGCCCCTCAGTGGATCAGCGCCTTGAAGGCGATCAACGCGCCCCCCACCGCGGCCATCAACGCGGCCTGCACCAGCGCGCGCAGCACCGGCGTACCGGCGAACCGCGCGGCCCAGTACCCGTAGAAGCCGATCAGCCCGAGCCCACCCCACTTCGCGATCGCGAACGCGGTGTCGACCTCGATGAGGCGCAGGACGGCCAGCAGGAAGAACACGGCCGGGAAGCCCACGCCCACGGCGACCGCTCCCGCGCTCTCGAGCATGCGGAGGAACTGCTCGTGGGTGACCCGGTGCCGCTCCCTCGTCTCCGTCCCCACGACCTCGCTGTACAGCTCGGCCAGTGCCACGGCGACGGCACTCCCGACCAGCCAGGCGGCCATGACGCCCGCGGTGGGTGGGTGCTTGTCCACCGCGACGACCAGCGCGAGTCCGACGATGGCGCCGTAGACGACCCGGGACACCTGACGGGAGCTCAGATGAGCCTCGAGGCCGGCGCGCACGTCACAGGAGCGTCCTCGCCCGCTCCGGCGTGTGACCTCATCCGCTCGGGGTGATTGCCCGTCCCGGAACGCGGAGGAGCCGGCACCGCACCACCCGAGCACCGGCGGCCGGGAGGGCGACCGGCGCGGATCGGCGTCGGCGTCGTCGCCGGCGGCGGAGTCCGTGCGGCGATCGCGCTGGTGCGTGCTGCCGGCGCCCCTGCCCACGGCCGCGGGTCGTCAGGACCGGGTGAGGTGGCAGGCCGCCGGACCGGGCCATGGTTGCCGGGGTGGCCGGTGCCCGCTGCTGTGGGACCGGTTGTTCTACCCGGGAGCCGCCGGAACGGCCGTGCGGCCGTCGTGAAGGAGCGCCTCATGACCGAGACCGCCATCGCCGACCACGCGCTCATCGGCGATCTCCAGACGGCCGCACTGGTCACGACCGACGGTTCCGTCGACTGGCTCTGCCTCCCCCGCTTCGACTCGCCCAGCGTCTTCGGGGCGCTGCTCGACGACGAGCGTGGAGGGCACTTCCGCATCCACCCGGCGGGGATCGACTACACGACGAAGCAGACGTACTTCCCCGACACCGCCGTGCTGGTGACCCGCTTCTTCACCGAGGCCGGCGTCGGCCAGGTCGTCGATTTCATGCCGCCCTCGGGTGAGACGGCCACCGAAACCCATCGGCTCGTCCGGATGGTGCAGTGCGTGCGCGGCACGATGAGCTTCGACGTCGACATCGCCCCGCGTTTCGACTACGGCCGCCACCAGCACCGGACCCAGGTCACCGAGGGCGGCGCCGTGTTCGCCGCGAACGGCTCGACCCTCACCCTCCACGTGGTGCGCGAACCCGGCGACGAGCAGAAGGCCCGCGTCACCGTCGAGGACGACGACCTGCACGCCTCCCTCGACCTGGAGGCCGGCGAGGTCCGGGGGCTGGTGCTGGAGTCGGCGGCGGACGGCCCGCCACGCGTCCTCCGGGTGGCGGAGATCCGGGCGCTGTTCGACGAGACGGTGCGGTACTGGCGGTCGTGGCTGGCCGGGTCGACCTACACCGGCAGGTGGCGGGAGGCCATCCAGCGCTCGGCGATCACGCTGAAGCTGATGACCTACGCCCCGACCGGCGGCCTGGTGGCCGCGCCGACCGCTGCGCTGCCGGAACAGATCGGCGGGGAACGGAACTGGGACTACCGCTACACCTGGGTGCGCGACGCGTCGTTCTCGGTGCACGCGCTGCTCCGGCTCGGGATGGTGGACGAAGCCGCCTCCTTCGGGCGCTGGCTGGGCGACCGGGTGAGGGAGCGCGAGGGCAGCGACAGCGGCCCGCTCAACATCATGTACCGGATCGACGGCTCCTCCGACCTCAAGGAGGACGTCATGGACCACTGGGGCGGCTACCGGGGCTCGGCCCCGGTGCGGATCGGCAACGGCGCCGCCGAGCAGCTCCAGCTCGACATCTACGGCGAGGCCCTCGACAGCCTCTCCGCCGCCGCCCGGGCCGGCCTCGAGATCCCCTACCGCGGCTGGATGGCGCTCCGGCACGTCCTCGACTGGCTCACCGACAACTGGGACCAGCCCGAGGAGGGGATCTGGGAGACCCGGGGCGGCCGGCAGTCGTTCACCTACGGCCGGGTGATGTGCTGGGTCGCCTTCGACCGGGGCATCCGGATGTCGGTCGAGCACGGCCTCCCGGCACCGCTGGAGCGCTGGACCGCCGAGCGCGACCGGATCTACGAGCAGGTCATGGACAGGGGCTTCCACGCGACACGGGAGGCCTTCGTCCAGCACTACGACACCGACGTCCTCGACGCCGCGCTGCTGCGCATGCCGACGGTCGGGTTCATCGCCGGGACCGATCCGCGGTGGCTCTCCACCCTGCGGGCGATGGACGGCGAACTGGTCACCGACAGCCTGGTCTACCGGTACGACCCGGACGCCTCACCGGACGGGTTGCGAGGCTCGGAGGGCACGTTCTCGCTCTGCTCGTTCGCCTACGTCGACGCCCTGACCCAGGCCGGGCGGATCGACGACGCGCGGACGGCCTTCGAGAAGATGCTGACCTACGCCAACCACGTCGGGCTGTTCTCCGAGGAGATCGCCCTGACCGGGGAGCAGATCGGCAACTTCCCCCAGGCGTTCACGCACCTGTCCCTGATCGACGCCGCGACCGGCCTCGACGCCGCGCTGGACCGGCTGCACCGCAGCCGACCCTGACCGTCAGCTGAGAGGGATCGGCGTGACCAGCCCCCGTACCGACGGCATCACCGCCACCCAGGCTGCGGGTGCCGTCGTCCTGCCCCTGGCCCTCGCCCAGTTCATCTGCAGCTTCGCCGGCTCCAACATGAACGTGGCGATCAGCACGATCGCCGACGACCTCGGCACCTCGGTGACGGGGATCCAGACCACCATCACGCTGTTCACGCTGACGATGGCGGCCCTGATGATCCCCGGGGCGAAGCTCACCGACATCTGGGGCCGCAAGGTCTGCTTCATCGCCGGGCTCGTCATCTACGGGGCCGGCGCCCTGCTGGCCGCGGTCGCGCAGAACCTGACCACCCTGACGATCGGGTATTCGCTGCTGGAGGGCATCGGGTCGGCCCTGCTCATCCCGCCCATCTACATCCTGGTCACCGTGCTGTTCGACGACCTCTCCACCCGCGCCAAGTTCTTCGGGGTGGTCAGCGGTGCCGCGGGGTTCGGCGCCGCCGCCGGGCCGTTGATCGGCGGCCTGATCACCAGCTACGTCAGCTGGCGGGCATCCTTCGCCGTCCAGGTGGTCGTCATCGCCGCGATCGCGTTCCTCGCCCGGCGGCTGGTCGACCCGCCGCTGTCCGAGCAGCGGCCCAGCTTCGACGTCCTCGGCGCCGTCCTCTCGGCGGTCGGCCTGTTCTTCGTCGTCTTCGGGATCCTGCAGACCGGCACCTATGGCTGGTTCACCGCCAAGGAGGACTTCAGCGTGGGCGGCACCGTGGTGATCTCGCAGGGCGGGATCTCGCCGGTGTGGCTGTTCGTGGCGATCGGCGTCGTGGTCCTCGTCGCCTTCTTCGTCCACGTGCGTTCGCGGGAGAAGCACGGCCGGCCCCCGCTCGTGTCGATCGGCCTGTTCCGCAACCGGACGTCCAACCTCGGCCTGCTGACCCAGAACCTGCAGTGGCTCGTGCTCCTGGGTTCCTCGTTCGTGCTCTCGGTGTACCTGCAGCAGGAGCGGGGCTACGACGCCATCGGGACCGGGCTCATGCTCCTGCCGGCCACCGTCGGCGTCCTGCTCGCCTCCGCGGCTGCGCAGCGCATGGCCGGCCGGCACTCCCCCCGGCGGCTCATCCGGATGGGGTTCGGGGGCACGGTCATCGGCTTCGCCCTCCTGGCCCTGGTCCGCGTCGACGACACCGCGGTCTGGCCCTTCGTGCCCGGCCTGTTCGTCATGGGCGTGGGCGTCGGCATCATGCTCACCGCGTCGGTGAACCTGGTGCAGTCGGCCTGGCCCGAGGACGTGCAGGGCGACATCTCCGGAGTCTCCCGCAGCGTCTCGAACCTGGGCTCGTCCCTGGGCGTGGCCATCGCGGGCTCCATCGTCGCCGGAGCGTCGGGCACGCTCGGCAAGCCGTTCGCCGTGGCGATCGTCGTCCTGGGCGCCTTCGCGCTGGTGGGCTGGGTCGCCGCGCTGCTCATCCGTGACGAGACGCCCCATCCGTCGGGCCACGGAGCTGCCGCGGCCGACACCCCGCTGCCCCGGCCGCGCGGGGCGGGCTCCTCCATGCGGGGTGATCCACCGGTCGGTTCGCCTTCCTAGCGTCGGTGGGCCGAGCGCCGGGGATCTACCGCCTCACGGGACCTCGACGTCGCTCACGCACCGGAAGCCGACGTGCCCCGTCGAGCTGCGCACCTCCTGGCCCTGACGGGCGGCCGGCCGATAACGCAAGCAGTAGGACGGGGCGCACAGGTGCAACCCACCCCGGCGGGCGTGCTCGGTCAGCGCCGGCGCCTGCGGGGAGCAGCAGCCGTGCGTCGCCCCCGGCCGGCGCCGCACCGGCTCCCGGCCCCGTACCGGCCGCGAGGGGGCGCCCAGCCGGCGGAGGCCACGGTCTGCCCGCGTGTGCCGCGGTCAGACGCTGCGCGCGGAGGGCACCCGGTGCGCGGAGACGACGACGAGGCCGAGGGTCCGGCACTGCGCCATGATCCCGAGCAGGTGGGACTCGTCGATCACGTCCCCGTAGAGAGTGGCACCGGCGGGCAACTCCTCGATGCGCATGTCGCAGAACGCTTCCCGAGCCTGATCCGTCAGTCGACCGTCCACGCGGAACTCGTACGCCTTCGTCGCCATCACGGGACTCCTCTCCCTCGCGGTCCACTGTGCGGGCATCCGGCCGGGGGGTCATCCCCCGGTTCGCGTGACCCGGGACCCCGGCGGGCCCGGGCGGACAGCTCCTCGGGAGTTCTTCCAGAGTTCACGTGCCGGTCTCCGGAAAATCCGTCTCCCGCCCACGTGGGAAGGGGCCGCACGAGGTGCGCCCGGATAGTGCCCGTGCGCTCACCGTCCGACGGTCGTGCCGGCCGGCGCCGGGATCACCACTGCCGGGCGAGGTGGGCCGACGGTCGGGCGCCGAGACCGCACTCGGCCGGACCTCTCGCAGCGGCGGACGTCGGGTCCGGTCAGGACGCCCCTCCAGATCCGCCCGGCGGTTCTCCGCCCCGTACGCGCGCGTACGGCCGGGCGTCGTAGGCAACGACCGACCGGACCACGATGTCCGCGAAGGACAGCCGCGCCCGGCTGATCCCGCACCAGAGCAGGCCGATCGGCCAGAGCACGCACACCAGCGCCCGCAGCACCGCTCGGGTCCAGCCCAGCAGCTCGTGCCGCGACGAGAGGACCCGCAGGCCCATCAGGCGCGCGCCGTACGTCCGCCCGGCGAGCCCCCAGCCGAGCGCGAGGTACACCACGGCGACCAGGAGCAGGACGACGACCGCGTCGATCGCCGTCGGCCGGGGCCAGCGGAAGTCCACCGGGGACCACAGGAACCGTGCGCCGGCCGCGGCCAGGTCGAGCAGCGCGGCCAGGACGACGACGACGACCGCGTCGACCGCCGCGGCGAGCAGGCGGGTCACCACACCGGCGTAGGCCGGCGGCGGTCGGCCTCCTGAACCGCGCGCCTCGGCGGCCGGCACCGGCACGGGGGAGCCGTTCGCCGCCGAACGGGCCGGCACCGCGTCGGCGGTCCAGTGGAGCGCACCGCGGGAGTCGGCCGCCGGACGCGGCTGCGGCCGGGCCGGCGCCGGGTCGACGCCGAGCCGGGCGCGCTGCACCGACCGGCCGCCGCCGCCGTCCACCTGACCGGGCATGAGCAGGGGCTCGCCGTCAGCCCCGCCGCGCCTCGGGCACGGCCGGCTCGGGAGCGGCCGCTCCGGGTACCGCTCCTTCGGGCACCGCCGCGGGTTCGTCGGGCGGTGGGCCCGGCGGCCGTCCGAGGAACTCGATGACCGCCAGTGCGACCAGGAGCAGGGCGGCGATGACGAGAATGGTGACGCCGGTCGGCTGCTCCATGAAGACGAACACGAGGACGGCGAGCGCCACGGCGCCGATGCGCAGACCGCGCAGGTGGCCCCGCACGAACGTGCCCACCGGACCGGTGCCGGCTTTTCCGGCGCGGATCCCGTGCAGACGACCGGCCACCGAACGCCGGATGCGCACCGCGCTCTCCGACCGGCCGGCGAGGAACCCGGCGAGCGCGAGCACCAGGCCGAGGACGAGGAGGGCGCGGAGGCCGAGCCGCAGGTACGCCACGACGATGTCGAAGCCGGATGCCGCCGCGGGAGCCCCTCCCGCCGGGACTGCGTCGATGAAGAGGCTCCGCGCCACGAGCAGCCCAGCGCCCAGAACCACCATGGAGAGCGCGATCCCGAGCCCGCTCCCGACGAGGGCACGGAACCTGTTGCGGGCCAGGTAGATGCCGACGGCCAGCAGGAGCAGCACGATCCAGGGCAGCACGTCAGCGATGGTGTTCAAGGTGCTGTACGCCGACTGGGCGGTCACCAGGGTGTCGGCCTGCGCCAGCTCGACCGTCGGATGGACGTCGGGGACCAGGCTGACGGCGGTGAGCCCTGCGTCGCTCAGCCGCTCCTTGGCGAGGACGACGAAGGGAGCCAGGTCGAGGACCACCATGTCGCCTCGGATCACGATGCTTTCGCTGTCGCCCGACAGCACCGAGACCGCTTGGCGGTGAGCCACCTCGATGGCCTGGTTCCAGGCTGTCGCGAACGCCTGGCTTCCCACCAGCTCGGCGATCCTGTCGCGGACGAAGCCGGTCACCGCCGAGGCAAGCGTCGGGGTGAGCGTGCTCAACCGGTCCGTGACCTGCGCCGGAAGTCCCTGGGCGGCCAGTGCGTCGACGGCGTCGTCTGCGATCGCCTGCACATCCACGTACTCGAAGACGGTCGTGGTGAGCCGCTCGGTCAGCCGGGCCTGGACGTTCGGGTCATCGACCAGCGGGGTCATCGTCCGCACGAAGCGATCGGTGTCGGAGACCTGGTTGTTCACCCAGACGGACACGCCCGCGACGGGCGCGAGCACGCAGCCGAGGACGATCAGCACGGTGGCCAGGAGAGAGCGCCACCGGAAAGTCCTCCGTGGTCGCGGCGGCGACGTCCGGACGGACTCGAGCTCGCGCCGCAGACGGAGGAGCTCCTCGCGTTCGTCCACCGTCAGCGGCGCCCCCGCCGGGGGCTCGACCGCGGCCGATTCGAGCTGTGTCATCGCCGGTACCTCCGTGGCTCTCCGGTGTCCGGCAGCCTGACCGGCTGCCCGGCTCTCGCCCTCACCCGTCGGAGGTGAGCGGCCCTGCCTCAGGCCCCGGTGCCGCCGTTCTTGCGGGCCGCCCTGGGCGCCGGCCGCGCGGTGGACCACTTCAGCTCGATCTCCAGCTCGATCTCGTCCCCGTCGACCTCGAGCTCCGCCTCGACGCGGACGTGCTCGGGCACCTTCACCTCGACCGTGGTGTCCGCGAGGCGGATGGAGACGGTTCCCTCCCCGCCCAGCGCCTTGGCCAGCTCGGAGAGCCACTCCGCCACCTCGGCGCGACTCATGGGCGCCTTGCGCTCGACCTTGACGTCAGACATCACGAACTCCTTTACCGGCTAACGATGGACGGGGGCGGGGCGACCAGGTGCTCACGCCGCCACATGGGCGGGCGCCGGCCGGGAACCCGCGAAAGCTGCGACGAGCACGAGCACGCCGAAGAGCAGCACCTGCAGACCGAGGACGACCGACAGCACGAGCACCGTGGCCTCCGGCCAGGCGAGCGCGAGGATGCCCACCACGACGTTGACGGCCCCGGCCAGCGCGAGCCAGCCCCATCCGGGGACCTCCGACCTGGCGACGACGGCGATCGCGATCCGTGCGATGCCGTGGACCAGCAGGGACACGCCGGTCAGCACGGCGAGGGTCCAGACCGTGACCTCGGGCCAGAAGGCGGCCAGCACCCCGCCGACCACCAGGACCGCCCCGAGGAGCAGCGACGACGCACGCCGGCGGGAGTCCCACCCTGCGACGATCTCCAGGCACCCGCCGATGACCAGGGAGAGGCCCAGGAGCAGCGCCAGCGTCCGGACGGCGGCGAAGGGGTTGAACAGCAGGAAGATCCCCACCCCGACCGCCACGACGCCGAAGATGATCATGCCGGTCCGTGCGAAGCCGGAATGCGCCGCCGCCGGCGCTCCGGAGTACGACTTGCCGACGTCGGCGGTCATGATCGTTCCTTCCCACGTGGGTGGAGGCCGGGTTCCAGGGCAGCGTCCCGCTGCCCCCGCACGCCGACCTCATCCCCGAGGGATGAGGCGGCGCACGACCGGGGTCCCCGGTCCCGGCATCCGATGGACGGGAGCCGGGCCGCCGGTCAGACCGGCGCCAGCGCCTTCGTCTTCAGGGCCTCGAACTCCGGCTGCGTGATGGTGCCCGAGTCCAGCAGCGCCCGGGCCTGGGTGATCTGCTCGGCCGGTGACGGCGGTGTCGCCCCGGCGACGTCACGGATGTAGGCGTCCTGCTGCTGACGGTGCACGGCGGCTGCGCGAGCGGACCGCTCGGCCATGCTCCGGCCCCGGCTGATCAGGTAGACGAACGCGGTGAGGAAGGGCAGGAAGACCAGGGCGATCATCCAGACCGCCTTCATGACTCCCGACATGTCCTGATCGCGGAAGATGTCACCGATGATCGAGAACA
>DASQTE010000011.1:0-2364 GCA_035642035.1 Blastococcus sp. | reverse complement strand
CGATCAGCGCCTACGCCTTCTCGACGGAGAACTGGCGGCGCAGCCCCGAGGAGGTCCGCTTCCTCATGGGCTTCAACCGCGACGTGATCCGCCGCCGCCGCGACGAGATGCACGAGCTGGGGGTGCGGGTCCGCTGGGCCGGTCGCCGTCCCCGGCTGTGGCGCAGCGTCATCGACGAGCTCGCGGTCGCCGAGGAGCTGACCCGCGACAACGACGTCCTCACCCTGACCATGTGCGTCAACTACGGCGGACGGGCCGAGATCGCCGACGCCGCCGCTGCCATCGGCCGCGAGGTCGCCGCCGGCCGGCTGAAGCCGGACAAGATCGACGAGAGGACCGTCGCCCGGTTCCTGGACGAGCCGGACATGCCCGACGTCGACCTGTTCGTGCGCAGCTCCGGCGAGAACCGGACCAGCAACTTCCTGCTGTGGCAGTCGGCCTACGCCGAGCTGGTCTTCCTGGACACGCTCTGGCCCGACTTCGACCGGCGGCACCTCTGGGCCGCCTGCGAGGAGTACGCCTCGCGGCAGCGGCGGTTCGGCAGCGCCTGAACGGGACCGGCAGACGACGACGCGCCGGGGGAGTATCCCGCCCTGGAGGACGCCGCTCCTCACTACGGTGCTGATCCCCTGGGCGAGCACCGCCCACCGCGCGTCGTCCGAGAGAGTCCTCCATGACCCAGCCGCCCGGCCCGTACGGCCCTCCGTACGGCGAGCCCACCCCCTACGGCCAGCCCTATGGACAGCCCGGCCCGCCGCCGTACGGGCAGCCCGGCCCCTACGGGGCGCCGCCGCAGCCACCGGTGAGGAAGAACCTGCTCCCGTGGCTGATCGTCGGCGGGGGGGTGCTGCTGTCCGGTATCGGCATCGGCCTGGTCCTGCTGCTCGGCGGCGGGGACTCCCGCACCGAGGAGCGGGCGGCCGCTCCCACGACGTCGAGGGCACCCGCGACGTCGTCGTCGGCCGAGACGAGTCAGGAGTCGGCCCCGGGCGACCTCCCGGGAGGCGCCCAGGTCGCCGAGCCCACCCAGGCCGCCGGCAACGCGTTCCCCGGCTCCGACGAGGTCGCGCTGACCTGGGTCGACGCCCTGGCCGACGGCAACTGGCAGACCGCCTACGACCTCTCGTGCGCCGAGGTGCAGGACGCGGCCACGACCGCCGCCGCGGGTGGCGACCCGGCCTACGAGCTGGGGCGGTACTTCTACGAGCAGACCCTCGGGGGCGTGGGCTTCACCGAGGGGACGTTCGACAGCATCCAGTTCGACGAGACGACCGGCACCGACATCGGCGCCTTCACGCTGGTGCTCGAGAACGGCGAGACGTTCACGCTGCTGGTCTACGTGCAGCCGGACCTGACGGTCTGCGACTTCATCTGAGCCGCGCCCGTGGAGGACCTCCCGGTCGGCATGGCAACGTCTGCTCCCGCAGGACCAGCGACGGGAGACGACGGTGTTCGCAGTGACGCGGCTCAGGGCCACGGGGGACGACGGCGAGGCGCTGGCCGCCGCCGTCGCCCCGCTGCTGGAGGCGCTCGGCGCACGGCCCGGCTACGTCTCCGGTGAGCTGGGGTGGGCGGCCGACGACCCGTCCCTGTGGGCCCTGGTGACCCGCTGGGACGGCGTCGGGTCCTACCGCCGCGCGCTCTCGGCCGCCGAGGTCAAGATCGCCGGCGCCCCCGTGTGGGTGCACGCGCTCGACGAGCCGGGTGTCTACCTCACCGACTGACCGCGCGGCCCTAGGCTCCGGTCCGTGGCGAGCCGGACCGCGAGTGCGAGGTACGCGCGCAAGCGCAAGCGCCGGATGCAGCGGGTCGAGCACGACCTGAGCACCGAGCAGTGGACGGCGCTGCAGGCGGCCTGGGGCGGCTGCGCCTACTGCGGGGCCACCGGCATCCCGTTGCAGCGCGACTGCGTGCTGCCGATCTCGAGGGGCGGGCGGTACACCCTCGACAACATCGCCCCGGCCTGCGGCTCCTGCAACGCCAGCAAGTGCAACGACGAGGTCACCGGCTGGGTGCGGCGCAAGCGGCTCGACGAACGCGCCTTCCTGGTGCGGCACGTCGAGATCCGGGCGGTCCTCGCCCAGCGGTTCGCCGCCGGCTGACTGCGCACCGGTCGCGGACGTCTCCTCGCGTTCAGGCGTGACCCGGCCCCGCGCGGGGCAAGCCCGTGCGACGGGCGCCGCCGAGCAAGGCGCGGTCCCGGCCGACGACCACGGAGGAACCGCCATGACCGAGCCCGAGCCCGCCGCACCGCGGGAGGGGGCCCCACGGGTGGATCCCACGCTGCGGGTCGCCCGGCCGCCGGTGCCGGGGCGGGCGGTTCGCGCCGACGTCGCCGCGGGGCACCTCGCGACGCCTCCCGTC
>DASQTE010000010.1:0-10959 GCA_035642035.1 Blastococcus sp. | reverse complement strand
CTCCCACGAAGGCAAGGACGCACCCATACCAGCCGAACCAACCTAAGTTATCGGCATTGGGCCTAGGCATGAGCATCCATCCGCCGCTGCTCGACACGTCCTATGTGGACGAGGCGGTCTGCGTCGAGGAGGCGGACACCGTCCGCGCCTGCCATCGCCTGGCCAGGCACGGGTTCCTGTTGGGCGGCTCCACCGGCACGGTCGTCAGCGGCGCGGTCGGCTGGCTGGCCCGCCATGACGCCGGTGAGCTCACCGCCGTGGCCATCGCCCCGGACCTGGGGGAGCGCTACCTCGACACCGTCTACCAGACCAACTGGCTCCAGAGCCTGTACGGCGACGACGTGCTCAGCTCCGATGAGCTGGCCGCCGGGTCCCAGACCGTCTACCCGCGCCCCCGGCGCGGCTTCTCACCCGTCTCCTGACCATGGCCCAGGCCACCACGGTCACCGATGCCGGCCCGGCGACCGGCACCGAGCGGAGCCTGGCCGAGGTGCTGGCCGAAGTCGTGCGGGTCGAGCGAGTGTCGGTGGACAGCCACTTCTTCGAGGACCTGGGTGCCGACTCGATGGTGATGGCCCAGTTCTGCGCTCGGGTCAGGAAGCGGCCGGAGCTGCCCTCGGTGTCCATGAAGGACGTCTACCGGCACCCGACCATCAGGAGCCTGGCCACCGCGCTCGCCGGGACGACATCGACCCCCGCCGGGGCGCCGGCCCCGGCGCCGGCCGAGGTGCCGGTCCCGGCGCCGGTCGGCACGGCGCGGTACGTCCTGTGCGGAGCGCTCCAGGCCCTGTTCTACCTCGGCTACGCCTACCTGGCCGCGTTGATCATGATCCGGGGCTACGTCTGGGTCTCCGCCGGCGCCGGCGTGCTCGACGGCTACCTGCGGTCGGCCACCTTCGGCGGCGCGGTGTTCCTCGGCATGTGCATCCTCCCGATCCTGGCCAAGTGGGTGCTCATCGGCCGGTGGAAGCCCCGGCAGATCCCCATCTGGAGCCTGGCCTATCTCCGCTTCTGGATCGTGAAGACGCTGGTCCAGGCCAACCCGGTCCTGTTCTTCCTCGGCTCACCGCTCTACCTGCTCTATCTGCGGGCGCTGGGGGCGAGCATCGGGCGCGGCGTGGTGATCCTCTCCAGGCACGTGCCCGTCTGCACCGACCTGCTCACCGTCGGCGCCGGCACGGTCATCCGCAAGGACTCGTTCTTCACCTGCTACCGGGCCCACGCCGGCCTGATCCAGCCCGGCGCGGTCACCCTGGGCAAGGACGTGCTGGTCAACGAGTCGACGGTGCTCGACATCGGGACCTCGATGGGCGACGGGGCCCAGCTCGGCCATGCCTCCTCCCTGCACACCGGGCAGGCCGTCCCCGCCGGGGAGCGCTGGCACGGGTCCCCGGCGCAGCCCACCGAGGTGGACTACCGGGCGGCCGGCCCGGCCGACTGCGGCGCCTGGAGAAGGGCGACCTACAGCGTCCTGCAGCTGCTGCGGGTGCTGCTCCTCAACCTGCCGCTGGCCTTCGGCGGCCTGGTCGCGCTGTTCACCGCGGTCCCGTGGCTGGCCGCGCTCGACTCCGCGCCCCCGGACCTCACCAGCGGAGCCTTCTACCGCGGCGCCCTGGCCACCTCCTTCGTGCTCTTCTTCGGCTCGGGCCTGGTCGTCCTCCTCATCACCGTCACCGTCCCGCGGGTGCTCAACCTCGCCATCCAGCCGGGCAAGCTGTACCGGCTGTACGGCTTCCACTTCGGCATCCACCGGACGATCGCGCGCCTGACCAACAACCGGTTCTTCACCGCGCTCTTCGGTGACAGCTCCTTCATCGTCCAGTACCTGCGCGGCGTCGGGTACCGGCTGGCCCCGGTCGTCCAGACCGGCTCGAACTTCGGCACGCAGGTGAAGCACGAGAACCCCTTCCTGGTCTCGGTCGGCAGCGGCACGGTGTGCGCCAGCGAGCTGTCGTTCATCAACGCCGACTTCTCCAGCACGTCCTTCCGCGTCTCCCGGGCGTCGATCGGGAAGGACAGCTTCACCGGGAACCTGATCGCCTGTCCGTCGCAGGCCAGGATGGGCGACAACTGCCTGCTGGCGACGAAGGTCATGGTCCCGATCGACGGGGAGGTCCGGGAGGGCGTCGGGCTGCTGGGCTCGCCCAGCTTCGAGATCCCGCGGACAGTCGAGCGCGACACCAGGTTCGCCCACCTGGCCAGCGGCGAGGAGCGGCGCCGCCGCCTCGCCGCCAAGAACCGCCACAACCTCGTCACCCTCGGGCTGCACCTGCTGGCCCGGTGGTTCCAGGCCTTCGTGCTCACGGTGGTCCTGGCGAGCGTCGTCGGCCTCCAGCGCTCGGCCGGTCCGGCGGTGATGGCGCTGGTCCCGGCCGTCTTCATCCTCCCCTTCACCCTGCTCTACTCCGTGCTCATCGAACGGGCCGGCAGGGGGTTCCGGCCGGTGCAGCCGACCTACTGCTCCATCTACCAGATCGACTTCTGGCGCGTGGAACGCTTCTTCAAGAACCATGCGGGGGCGCACATCGTGCTCAACGGCACCCCGTTCAAGAGCGTGATCTGGCGGCTGCTGGGGGTCCGGCTGGGCCGGAGGCTGTACGACGACGGCTGCGGCATGGCCGAGAAGAACATGGTGACCATCGGCGACAACGTCACCCTCAACGCCGGCTCGAACATCCAGTGCCACTCGCAGGAGGACTACGCCTTCAAGTCCGACCGCATCACCATCGGCTCCGGCTGCACCATCGGGGTCGGGGCCATGGTCCACTACGGGGTGACCATGGGCGACGGCGCCGTGCTCGCCCCGGACTCCTTCCTCATGAAGGGCGAGGAGGTCCCTCCGCACACCTCATGGGGCGGCAACCCGGCCGCCGAGCTTCCGGGCACGGCCCCCGTGCTCCAGGCCGCGGGCGACCCCGAGCCACCCTACGTGCGCCGCGAGGTGGACGAGCTGCTCGACCGGGCGCTCCTGCAGCAGCGGTTCGTGCTGGTCGTCGGGCCCTCCAAGGCCGGGAAGTCGCGCAGCGCCGTCGAGGCCGTGCGCCGGCGCTTCCCCGCGTCACGGCTGGTCGTTCCCAGAGACGGGGCGGGGGCGCTGGCCGGGCTCGCCGCGCTGTGCCGGGCCGGCAGGGACCAGGACCCTCCCGTGCTCTGGCTGGACGGCCTCGACCGGTACCTCGGGGACGCCAGCGGGTTCGACCGCGAGCTGCTCGGCCGGCTCCGGCGGCAGGACCTCCGGGTGGTGCTCGTGGCCACCATCGACCAGACGCGGCGGGACGACCTGCGCGCGGCCAAGGGGGAGCTCGGCTGGGTGGCCCGCCGCATCCTCGAGCACGCGACCGAGATCCAGCTGCCCGGGCGCCTGAGCGCCGCCGAGCGGGCCGAAGCCGGGCGGCTGTACCCCCAGGTCGATCTGGACCGCGGCATCGGCGAGCCCCTGGCCGCCGTCCCCGCCCTCGAGCAGCGGTACCGGCTGGGCCGGACGGCCGAACCGGTCGGCTGGGCCATGGTCCAGGCGGCGGTGGACTGGCGTCGCACCGGGATGACCCGTCCCGTCACCGACTGGGAGCTCCGCCGGCTGTCCCGGCGGTACCTGGAGGCCCTGGACGTCGATCCGCCCGAACACCGGCGCAGCTACGCCCAGGGGCTGGCGTGGGCGTGCCAGCCCGTGGCCCCCGGGATCGCCCTGCTGCAACGGGCCGGCCGGCGACGGTCGCACACGTTCGTGGCCTCCGGCCACCTCGTCGCCCTCGCCGATCAGGGCGCCGGTGACCTGGGACGGGAGGTCCCGGCGGTGGCATGGGAGCACGCCCTCGCCATGGCCACGCCCGAGGACGCCATGCGGGTGGGCTTCAGCGCCTCCACCCGCGGGAACAACGAGGCCGCGGCGGCGGCATGGTCCCGGGCCAACGGGTCGGGGCATGCCGAGGCGGCGCCGCTGGCGGCGGTGAACCTCGGAGGGCTGCGCTGGCGGCTGGGGGACATCGACGGGGCGCTGGCGGCGTTCGAGCAGGCCAGCACGTCCCGGCACGCCCACGCGGCACCGTGGGCCAGCGTCAGGCTCGGGCTGCTGCGCAAGCACCTGGGCGACGTGGCGGGCGCGGCGGCGGCGTTCGAGCAGGCCGTCGCGTCCGGGCACCCCGACGCGGCACCGTTGGCCGCGCTCAACCTCCGGCTGCTCCGCAACCAGGGGAACGGGCAGGCCGGGGCGCCGCGGACCGTGCGGCTGACTCGTCTGGGGGACCCCGGGTACGCCAGGCGCGCCTACCGCAGCCCGGTCGAGTCGGGGCATCCTCAGGCGGCGCCGGTGGCCGCCGGCGAGCTGGAGTTCCTCGGGGAGGGCCGGTGACCTGCGCCGTCGGTGGCAACGGAGCGTGGAGGGAAGAGCTGATGGGACGGTCAGCCGAGGCCGGCCGCGAGTTCTGGCGGGGGGCGCTCGTCGCCGGCGGGTTCACCGCGATCCCGCGCTGGAGCCTCGAGGAGGCGACCGGCGTCGCCGAGCACGAGGCGACGGTCCCTGACGACCTGGCCGCGGCCCTGCGCCGGCTGGCCGACGAGCTGGCGGTGCCGCTCAGCTCGGTGCTCCTGGCCGCGCACGCCAAGGTGCTGGCCGCGCTGTCGGGCGAGCGCGAGGTCGTGACCGGCTACGTCGCCGGGGCGGCCGGCCGGCCGCTGCCCTGCCGGCTGACCACCGAACCGGGCTCGTGGCGGGCCGTGCTGCTGGGCACGCACCAGGCCGAGTCGCAGCTGCTGTCGCACAAGGACGTCCCGGTCGACGGTCTCCGGCGCGAGCTGGGCCTGACCGGGCCGTTGTTCGAGACCGTCTTCGACCCGGGCGACGACGGCGGCGAGCTCGCCGAGGACGACGTGCTGTGGGTGGGAACCTCCGGGGACGGCGGCCGGCTGCGGCTGCGCTTCCGGACCGAGGTGCTCGACGCCGACTGCGCCGCCCGGATCGCCGGCTACCACCTCACCGCGCTGGCGCTGCTCGCCGCCGACCCGGACGCCGAGCACCGGCGCCAGAGCCTGCTGTCGGCCGAGGAGCTCCAGCTTCAGCTGGAGGGGCTCGCCGGGCCCCGGCGGGAGCTGCCCGACGCCACGGTCCACGAGCTGTTCGAGCAGCGGGTGGAGGCCCACCCGGACGCCGTCGCGGCCGAGCACGCCGGCCGGCGGTGGACCTACCGGGAGCTCAACGCCCGTGCCAACCGGCTGGGCCGGGCCCTGCTGGCGCGGGGGCTGGGCCGCGAGGATGTCGTGGCCGTGGTGACCGAGCGCAACCTCGACTGGATGGCCGCCGTCCTGGCGATCTTCAAGGCCGGTGGCGTGTACCTCCCCATCGAGCCCCAGTTCCCGGCCGGCCGCATCGCCAAGGCGCTCGCCCGCGCCGAGTGCCGGCTCGTGCTGACCGAACGCGGCAGCACCGCGACCCTCGACCAGGCCCTCGACAGCCTGCCCGGTGTCCAGACGCTCCTGGTCGACGCGGCCGACGGGGAGGACCATGCCGAGGACAACCTCGGCATCGCCGTGGCCCCCGACCAGCTCGCCTACATGCTCTTCACCTCGGGCTCCACCGGGGAGCCCAAGGGCGCGATGTGCGAGCACGCGGGCATGCTCAACCACATCCTGGCCAAGATCGCCGACCTGGGGATCGGCGAGGGCGAGGTGGTTCCCCAGACCGGTCCGCAGTGCTTCGACATCTCGGTGTGGCAGCTGGTCGCCGCGCTCCTGGTCGGTGGCCGGACCCTCCTGGTCGAGCAGGAGGTGATCCTCGACGTCGAGCGCCTGGTCGACACCCTCGTCGACGCCCGGGCCGGCGTGCTCCAGGTCGTGCCGTCGTACCTCGACGTCGTCCTGACCTACCTGGAGCAGCACCCCCGCGAGCTGCCGGACCTCCACGCCGTGTCGCCCACCGGCGACTTCGTGAAGAAGGAGCTGGTGCAGCGCTGGTTCGCCGCCCAGCCCGGGATCAAGCTGGTCAACACCTACGGGCTGACCGAGACCTCGGACGACGCCGTCCACGAGGTCATGGACCGGGTGCCGGACCGCGAACGGGTCCCGCTCGGCCGCCCGATCATCAACGTGCACGTCGACGTCGTCGACGAGCACCTGGCCCCGGTGCCGCTGGGCGCCCCCGGCGTGATCGTCTTCTCCGGGGTCTGCGTCGGCCGCGGCTATGTCAACGACCCCGAGCGCACCCGCCAGGTGTTCATGGCCGACCCGCACCGCCCGGGCCAGCGGCTCTGCCGCAGCGGGGACTACGGCCGCTGGCAGCCGGAGGGCAAGCTGGAGTTCCTCGGCCGCCGCGACAACCAGGTCAAGATCCGCGGCTTCCGGATCGAGATCGGCGAGATCGAGAACGCCCTGCTGCGGGTGCCCGGCGTCCGCGACGGTGCCGTGGTGGTGGCCGAGGCGGCCGACCGGAGCAAGCGCCTGGTGGCCTGGTACTCCGGCCAGCGGCCGCTCGAGGCCGGTGCCGTGGCCGACCGGCTGGCCGAGACCCTGCCCGGGTACATGGTCCCGTCGGCCTTCCACTGGCGGCAAGCCCTCCCCCTCACCGCCAACGGCAAGATCGACCGGACGACCCTGACCGCGCTCGCCGGCGAGCTCGACCTCGCCGAGGAGGACCACGCCGCGCCGAGGACGCCGACCGAGCGGCGGCTGGCGGCCGCCTGGGCGGAGGTGCTCGGCATCCCGCAGGACCAGATCGGCCGGCGGGACCACTTCTTCGACCGGGGCGGCACCTCGCTGTCGGCGGTGCGGCTGGCGGTCACCCTCGACCGTGCCGTGTCCCTGAAGGACCTCACCCGGCACCCGGTCCTGGCCGACCTGGCCGGGCTGGTCGACGGCAGGTCCGAGCGGCGGGCCGGGCTGCTCCAGGAGCTGTCGGAGCCGGACGCTTCGCCGGCCGGGGTCCTGGTGTGCTTCCCCTACGCCGCCGGCAACGCGGTCAACTTCCAGCCGATGGCCGGCGCGCTGCGGGGCAGCGGGCTGGCGGTCTACGCCGTCGAGCTGCCCGGGCACGACCTGGCCGCCGAGCGCGAGCCGTTCGCGCCCCTGGACCAGGTGGTCGAGCAGGTCGTCGCCGAGCTCACCCAGCGGAACCTGCCCAGGGTCCTGCTGTGGGGCCATTCCGCGGGCGCCGCGTTCGCGGTGGCGGCGGCCAGGAGCCTGGAGGAGCGCGGCGTCGACGTCGAGCGGGTGTTCCTCGGCGCCCAGCTGCTCGGGAACGCCACCGACCGGCGCGCCACCATCGCCGAGCTGACCGGGCGGAGCAACGGCGAGATCGCCGCCGGGCTGAGCGCGGACGGCGGCTACACCGAGCTCGGCGAGCTGGACACCCAGCGGGCCGAGCACGTCGGGGCCGCCTTCCGGCACGACTGCGTGTCCGCCCACCGCTACCTCGCCGACGCGCTGGACAACCCCCCCGCGGGCAGGCTGTCCGCGCCGGTCACCGTGGTCGTCGCCGCCGACGACCCGATCACGGCCGAGTTCCCGGGCCGCCACCGCGACTGGCGGCTCCTGGCCACCCACGTCGACCTGCACGAGCTCGCCGACGGCGGCCACTACTTCCTGCGCACCCGTCCGGCCGAGGCGGCACAGGCCGTGCGCCGCGCCGCCGAGCTGCTGGCTCCCGCCCCGACCACCAACTAAGAGGAGACGAGATGTCGTACCCATCCCCGGCCTTCCCGGTCGACGTGGACCGGCAGCGCGGCAAGCCTCCGGTGCTGCGGGCCGACGCCACCGGCGACGCCCCCAGCTGGGCGGCCGGGCACCGCCAGGCACTGCGCGCCGTCGTCGCCGAGTACGGGTCGGTCCTGGTCCGCGGCCTCGAGCTGCGCGACGCGGCCGAGACCGGCGCCGTCTTCCAGCGGCTGGCCACCGGCCTGATGACCGAGCGGGAGGCCTTCGCGTCCCGGCAGGCCTACGCCGACGGCGTCTACTCGGCGACCAAGTGGCCGCCGAACCAGCCGATGTGCATGCACCACGAGCTGAGCTACACCCTCGAGTTCCCCGGCCTGCTGCTGTTCGCCTGCCTCAGCCCGCCCACCGCCGGCGGGGCGACCGCGGTGGCCGACTCGCCGACCGTGCTCGACGCGCTCCCCACCGAGCTGGTCGACCGGTTCGAGCGGGAGGGCTGGCTGCTCACCCGGAGCTACAACGACGAGATCGGGGCGTCCTTCGCCGAGGCGTTCGGCACCGAGGACCGTGGCGCCGTCGAGCGCTACTGCCGCGCCAACGCGATCGAGTTCGCGTGGCAGCCCGACGGCGAGCTGCGCACCAGGCAGCGCCGCAGCGCCGTGGTCCGTCACCCGGTCACCGGCCAGCGGTGCTGGTTCAACCAGATCCCGTTCCTCAACGAGTGGACGATCGCCCCCGAGATCCGCGAGTACCTGGTGGACGTCTACGGCGCCGAGGGGCTGCCGTTCAACACCCGCTACGGGAACGGCGACCCGATCGGCCAGGACGTGGTCGAGCTGCTCAACAAGGTCTACGAGGACAACACCGCCCGCGAGCCATGGCAGGCCGGCGACCTGCTGCTGGTCGACAACGTCCGCACCGCCCACAGCCGGGAGCCCTTCCAGGGACCGCGCGAGGTGCTGGTGGCGATGGCCGACCCGGTGCGCCTGGCCGACTGCTCGCCGACCGTCGAGGTGACCGCCTGATGGCCATGACCGGTCCCGTGCCGCCGTTCGCGGTGGTCTCCGGTGCCCAGGTCCAGGACGCGCTGGAGGGGCGCGAGAAGCAGATCGTGGAGCTGGTCGAGGCCACCTACCGGCTGCACGGCGCCGGTGCCTCGGTCAACCCGCCCTCCTACTTCCTGCGGTTCCCGGACCGCCCGACCGCCCGGATCATCGCCCTGCCCGCCTCCATCGGCGGGCAGGTGCGGGTCGACGGCCTGAAATGGATCTCCAGCTTCCCGGAGAACGTGGCCGCCGGCCTCCCCAGGGCCTCGGCCGTGCTGATCCTCAACGACCATGACACCGGCTACCCGTTCGCCTGCCTGGAGAGCTCGATCATCAGCGCCACCAGGACGGCGGCGTCGGCGGCGCTGGCGGCGGACTGGCTCAGCCGCGGCCGGGAACGCCCGGCGCGCGTCGGGTTTTTCGGGGTGGGCCTGATCGCCCGCTACATCCAGACCTACCTGGCCGGCACCGGCTGGTCGTTCGACGAGATCGGGGTGCACGACCTGTCCGCCGACAGCGGGGCCGGCTTCTGCGGGTTCCTGGAGCGGTCCGGCACCGCCGGCCGGATCACCGTGCACGACGGCCCCGAGCAGCTGCTCCGCTCCAGCGACCTGGTGGTCTTCGCCACCATCGCCGGGCAGCCGCACGTCAGCGACCTGTCGTGGTTCGAGCACAACCCGCTGGTCCTGCACGTGTCCCTGCGCGACCTGGCACCCGAGATCGTGCTGGCCTCGACCAACATCGTCGACGACGTCGAGCACTGCCTGAAGGCCGGCACCTCGCCGCACCTGGCCGAGCAGCTCGCCGGCAACCGGGGCTTCCTGGCTGGCACGCTGGACGACGTGATGGACGGGCGGGTGACGCTGCCGTCCGACCGGCCGCTGGTGTTCTCGCCCTTCGGCCTCGGCGTGCTCGACCTCGCGGTGGGCAAGTACGTCTACGACGAGGTGGCCCGCTCCGGCGAGCTGCGCGTCGTGGACGACTTCTTCCACGAGCTGCGCCGCTACGGATGAGCGGCCACGACCGCCGGGGGGCCGCGCCGATCCCGGCCGGCCCGCCGGGATCGTTCACCATGTGGCGATACCGGGAGCTGCTGGAGGTCCCGACGGTCCGGTGCGGTACCCGGTGCCGGTCGGGGGCACGCCGCTGCTGCCCGCGCCGGCCCTCAGGCAGGCGCTGGGCATGCCGCGCCTGTGGATCAAGGACGAGACGCGCGGCCCGACCGCGTCCAACAAGGACCGCGCCACCGCCCTGGTGATCGAGGACGGGCTGGCGCGGGGGGTGGGGACGATCACCACCGCCTCCACCGGCAACGCGGCCGTGGCCACCGCCTTCGGCGCCGCCGCGGCCGGGTTGCGGGCCGTCATCTTCGTGTCCACCGATTGCCAGCCGGAGAAGCTGGCCCTGATGACCCAGGCCGGCGCGTGGGTCTTCCAGGTGCCCGAGGGCTACGCGGCCGCGGTCGACCTCTCCCGGGCCGCCGCCAGCACCTTCGGCTGGCTGGACCGCAACACCGGCGCCAACCCGCTCACCCTCGAGGCCAAGAAGACGGTGGCCTTCGAGGTCTGGGAGCAGCTCGGCCGCCGGGTCCCGGATCTCATGATCGCCCCGGTCGGCGACGGCCCCACCCTGGTGGCCCTGGACAAGGGCTTCGCCGAGCTCGTCGGCCGCGGCCTCGCCGAGCGGCGACCGCGCCTGGTCGGGGTGCAGGCCGAAGCCTGCCAGCCGCTGGTGCGGGCCTGGCTGGGCGCGGCCGCCGGACCGGCCGAGCTGGACCCCGCCGCCACCGTCGCCGACGGCATCGCGGTGGTCCGCCCGGCCATCGGCGACGCCGTGCTGGCGGCGGTGGGCCGGGGTGGCGGGGGCATGGTGGCGGTCAGCGACGACCTCCTGCTGGGCGCGGTGGCGACGCTGGCCCGCCGGGCGGGCGTCGGCGCCGAACCGGCCGGGGCGGCGGCCCTGGCCGGGCTGGAACCCGCCGTCGACCGCGGCCTGGCGGCCCGCTCGGAGACCGTGGTGCTGCTGGTCACCGGCCGGGAGGTCAAGGTGGGCGGGGCGCCGCCCGACCTGGGCCGGGTCGCGGTCACCGAGACGCTCGACGAGGTCGAGCGGGCGCTGGCGGGCGGTCGCTGACGGTCAGCCGGCCGTCAGCAGCCGCTCCGCGGACCGCTCGTGGACGACCACGGGCCGGGGGCTGAGCACGGCGAGGGCGCCGACGTACCCGGGGTCGGGGCTGAGGTCGCGGAGCTGGGCGGCGAGCCCGTCCTGCCCTGGG
>DASQTE010000009.1:0-12253 GCA_035642035.1 Blastococcus sp. | reverse complement strand
CAGATCGCCGGCATCGACAACATCCACGTGCACACCTGTACGACGGTGGCCGAGGCACATGGCACCGACCACCTGGAGCAGCTGACCCTGCACGACACCCGCACCGGTGAACGGCAGACCGTGCCCACCACCCACCTGTTCGTCTTCATCGGTGGAGAGCCGAGGACGCACTGGCTGGACGGCGTCGTCGTGCGCGACGCCCGCGGGTTCATCCCCACCGGGCCGGGGCTGCTCGACGACGGCCGCCGGCCGCACGGCTGGTCCCTCGACCGGGATCCCTACTTCCTCGAGTCCAGCGTGCCCGGCGTCTTCGTGGCCGGCGATGTGCGGGCCCAGTCGGTGAAGCGGGTCGCCTCGGCCGTCGGCGAGGGCGCCATGGCGGTCACCCTCGTGCACCGGTACCTGGGGGAGAGATGACCACGACCCACCAGCGCCTGACGCCCGACGAGCTGCGCGGACTCTTCCTCTTCGAGGACCTCGACGACGAGCAGCTGGCCTGGGTGGCCGGCAACGGCGACGTGGTCGACAGCCCGGCCGGCGCCGACGTCTCGGTCGAGGGCGAGCCGGCGGAGTGCTTCTTCGTCCTGCTCGAGGGGACGATGACCATGGTCCGCACCGTAGGCGGCAGCGAGGTCGAGACGGTGCGGACGTCGCACCGCGGCGTCTACTCGGGCGCGGTGCAGTTCTACTTCGGCGACCGGCTGGAGCAGCGGTACCCGGCGACCGTGCGCGCGATCACCGACTGCCGTTTCCTCGCGCTGCCCGCGGGCCCCTTCGCCGCGGTCTTCCGCGAGTGGTACCCCATGGCGGTGCACCTGCTCGAGGGCATGTTCATCGGCCAGCGGAACTCGGCCGAGCTGATCGGGCAACGGGAGCGGCTGCTGGCCCTGGGCAAGCTCACCGCCGGGCTCACCCACGAGCTGAACAACCCGGCGGCCGCCGCGGCCCGCGCGACCGACGCGCTGCGCGAGCGCTTCGCCGGCATGCGGCACAAGCTGGCGATGCTGTCGGAAGGCAAGCTCGACGGCGAGGTGCTCCGGTCGCTGACCGGCCTGCAGGAGGAGTTCGTCGCGCGCATCGGCGACGCCCGCGAGCTGTCCACGCTGGAGCGCTCGGACCTCGAGGACCGGCTGGGCGAGTGGCTCGACGAGCACGAGGTGAACCAGCCCTGGGAGCTGGCGGGCGTGTTCGTCGCGGCCGGCCTCGCGCCCGAGGACCTGGACCGCGTCACGGCCGCCGTCGCGCCGTCCTTCCTCGAGCCGGCGCTCCGCTGGCTGGGCTACACGGTCGAGACCGAGACGCTGCTCGTGGAGATCGCCGACAGCACCAGCCGCATCTCCAGCCTGGTGGACGCGGCCAAGCAGTACTCGCAGATGGACCGCACCCCGCACCAGCCGACCGACCTGCACGCCGGGCTGGACGCCACCCTGGTGATGCTCGGTCACAAGATCAAGCAGGGCGTCACCGTGGTGAAGGAGTACGACCGGAGCCTGCCGAAGGTGCCCGCGTACGCCGGCGAGCTCAACCAGGTGTGGACCAACCTGATCGTCAACGCCCTGGACGCCATGGCCGGCGAGGGGACGCTGACCATCCGGACGGCCCGGGACGGCGACTGCGTGCTGGTGGAGATCCGCGACACCGGGCCCGGGATCCCGCGGGAGCTGCGGTCGCGGGTGTTCGAGCCGTTCTTCACCACCAAGCCGGTCGGGCACGGCACCGGTCTCGGGCTCGACGTGTCGTGGCGCGTCGTCGTCAAGCGGCACGGCGGGGACCTGCGGGTGGTGTCGGAGCCCGGCGACACCCGCTTCCAGGTGGTGCTGCCGCTCACCGAGTCCTCGCCGGCGTGAGCGTCGAGCTGCCGCCGGCGGTGGCCCAGCTGCTCGTCGACTACTGGGGCCGGGAGTTCGCCGGCCGCGACCGGATCGCCGAGTGGGACGCGGGCGAGAACATCGGCGTGCACAGCCGCATCGAGGCGACCTCCCTGCGGAGCGACGGCGGCGGGACGTTCACCGCGGATCTGCGGGAGGGCAGGGTCGCCCGGCTGCTCATCCGCGGCTGACCCCTGGCGCTGGGACGGTGGAGGGCGTGTTCGACGTCGACTGGATGGGGCTGCTCACCCGCGAGGTGCTGCGCGAGCGGGCGGCGGACCTGATCGCCGAGACCTGCGCCTGGTCGGTGGGCATGTCCGACCAGCCGCACCACCTGCGCTCGGGCGGGCGGATCGTCGCCACCGGCCTGACGGTGGGCGAGCGGGCCGCGCACGGGCTGCCGCTCAGCGGCGACGAGGACGGCCGCCTCGACCTCGGCGACGCCCGTCCCGGGAGCTTCCAGGACGCGCTGAACTCGGTGGACGCCTCCGGCACGGTGGCCGCCGACCGGTACGACACCGACGTCCTCCACCCGTTCGTGCGCGCGACGTGCCTGGCCGCCGCGGAGCGGGCGCAGCACACCCGGCCGGAGGCGTGGGCCGAGCTCGCCGACGACGTGGGGGAGGACGAGGCCGACCTCGACGACGTCATCCGGGCCGGCGGCTGGGAGGCCCCGCTGCGCATCGACGCCGAGCACCTCGTGCTGGCCGCGCTCCGGGACGTGCCGCTGATCGAGGTGGAGGCCGAGGGGCTGCCGCTGTCGCTGGTGCGCGCCGCCGAGGCCGTCGCCCGGGAGGCGGCGGCGCCGTCCGGCCCCGATCCCGCGGACGACGACCTGGCCGGGTCGCTGTTCCTCGCCCGGGCGGCCGTGACGGCGACCGGTGGCACGCTGCCGCTTCCGCCCGACGCGGCCGAGCGGCTGGTGGAGGAGCTGCTCGCCCATGGGCTGGAGGTCGACGAGGTGGCGGGCCTCCTGCCGCACCTCCCGCTGCAGCCGGCCACCGCCGAGGAGGTCGTCGCGATCCTCCGCGCGTCCGGGATCGGCTGACCGGGCCCTTCGACCCTGTCTAGGGCCGAACGCCCAGGCCAGCCTGGCGACGGCTGGCTGCAGCCTCCGGCGGTGCGGGGACGCCGGTCCCTCCGGACGAAGGACGCCCCCACCATGACCTCCTCCACGGGCACCGCCGCCGACGCCGACCGCGCGCTCAAGGCCAAGCACCGGTCGATGTGGGCCTCCGGGGACTACCCGGGCCTCGCCGCGGACCTGCTGGGCGAGCTCGGCGACGTCCTCGTGGCGGCGTGCGGCGTGCAGCCGGGGGACCGGGTCCTGGACATCGCCGCGGGTTCCGGCAACATCGCCGTCCCGGCCGCCCGGACCGGGGCCAGCGTGGTGGCCAGCGACCTGACCCCGGAGCTCTTCGAGGCGGGCAGGGCGCGCGCCGCCGCAGAGGGCGTCGAGTTGGAGTGGCGCGAGGCCGACGCCGAGGCGCTGCCCTTCGCCGACGGCGAGTTCGACGTGGTGCTGTCCGCGATCGGCGTGATGTTCGCGCCGCACCACCAGGCGGCCGCCGACGAACTCGTGCGGGTCTGCAAGCCGGGGGGCCGCATCGGCCTGATCAGCTGGACCCCCGAGGGGTTCATCGGGCAGATGTTCGCCACGATGAAGCCCTACGCGCCCCCGCCGCCGCCCGGCGCCTCCCCGCCGCCGCTGTGGGGGCGCGAGGAGCACGTGCGCGAACTGCTCGGCGACCGCGTCACCGACGTCAGCACGGAGCGCCGCCTGCTCTCGGTCGAGCGCTTCGGTGCGCCGGAGGACTTCCGCGACTACTTCAAGGCCCGGTACGGACCGACGATCGCGGTGTACCGGTCGCTGGCCGACCAGCCGGAGCGCGCGGCGGAGCTCGACGCGCAGCTGGCCGAGCTCGCCCGGCGCATGGACCGCGGGAAGGGGGCGACCGTCGTCGACTGGGAGTACCTGCTGCTCACCGCCACGAAGAAGCGGGAAACCGTCCCCGGCCCGCGCTAGCTCAGAGTTCGGCGGCGACCAGGGACTCGAGCAGCAGGTCGGGGTGCTTCTCCTTGAACACCCGCAGCCCCCACTTGTCGCCGAACACCGCGACGTACTCGCCGTTCGTGCGCTGCAGCACCTCGGCGTTGCGCGCCGTCGAGACCACGGGGGCCGAGGCCTCGTCGGTGCGCAGCGCGAGGCTGTAGGGCAGCCGGTCGAGGTCGACCGCGGCCCCGAACTCGTGCTCCATGCGGTGGGTGGCCACCTCGAACTGCATCGGCCCGACGACGGCCAGCACGGGCGCCTGCTCGCCGCGGCGGTCCGACCGGAGCACCTGGACGACACCTTCGGAGTCCAGCTGCTCGATGCCGCGGCGGAACTGCTTGTGCTTGCCGGTGTCTCGGCCGCGGCAGACGGCGAAGTGCTCGGGCGCGAAGGTGGTCAGCGGCGGATAGCTCACCGGCTGCTCGGCGTAGAGCGTGTCGCCCACGCCCAGCGCCGCGGCGTTGACCAGGCCGACGACGTCGCCGGGGTAGGCGACGTCGATGCTCTCCCGCTCCCGGCCGAACACGTGCTGGGCGTACTTCGTCGCGAACGGCCGGCCGGTGCGGGCGTGGGTGACGACCATGCCGCGCTCGAAGACGCCCGAGCAGATGCGGATGAAGGCCAGCCGGTCGCGGTGCGCGGTGTCCATGCCGGCCTGCACCTTGAACACAAAAGCGCTGAACGGGTCCGTCAGCTCACGCCGGCCGCCGTCGGCCGTCGGCACGCCCGACGGCGCGGGGGCCTTGCCGACCAGGGTGTCGAGCAGGGCGCCGACGCCGAAGTTCGAGACGGCGGAGGCGAAGAGGACCGGCGTCGTCACGCCGTCGAGGAAGAGCGACTGCTCGTGGTCCTGACCGCTCGCCTCGAGCAGCTCGACCTCCTCGACGGCCTGCTGCCACGCCTCTCCCTCGCGGGCCAGCGCGGCCTCGGCGGACAGGGTCTCCTCGGGGGCGATCGTCGCGCCGCCGGCGGTGCGCGTGAAGCGCCGGTAGGTGCCGTCGGAGCGGTCGAGCACGCCGCGGAAGTCGCCGGCGATGCCCACCGGCCAGGTCAGCGGGGTGGGGGTGAGGCCGGTCCGGTCGTGGATCTCGTCCATGAGCTCGAGGGCGTCCTTGCCCGGCCGGTCCCACTTGTTGACGACGGTCAGCACCGGGATGCCGCGGTGGCGGCAGACCGCGAACAGTTTCATGGTCTGCGCCTCGAGGCCCTTGGCGGCGTCGATCAGCATCACCGCGGCGTCCACGGCGGTGAGGACGCGGTAGGTGTCCTCGGAGAAGTCCGAGTGGCCGGGGGTGTCGAGCAGGTTGATGACCGCGTCGCGGTACTCGAACTGCAGCGCCGCGGACGTGATGGAGATGCCGCGCGCCTTCTCCATGTCCATCCAGTCCGACACCGTGCCGCGGCGACCGGCCTTGCCGTGCACCGCACCCGCCTGGCCGATGACCCGGGCGTGCAGGGCGAGGGCCTCGGTGAGCGTCGACTTGCCGGCGTCCGGGTGGCTGATGACGGCGAACGTGCGCCGGCGGGCGGCCTGCGCGACGACGTCGCCGGTCGTCGTCCGCTCCTCCACCGCGCTCATCGAGGCCTCGTCAGGGCAGCACGGGACCGACGGAACACGGAGGGGGGCACGCTCCGAGGGTAGTCGGCCGCCGGGCGGCGGCCCGTCGTCGTCCCCCGTCGTCCGGAGCAGCGGTTTCTGTCGGTGATCGAACGTATGATCGACCGCATGGAGCAGCCGGCAGTCGGATGGGCCTCGGGCCCCCTCGGGACCGTCCAGGCGGCGGACCGGGAGATCGCCCAGCAGACCGCTCGGCGGGCCAGGGCCGTGGCCGCGTTCGCCGCCGCCCGTCCCGCCTCGGCCGACCGGGCGCCGGGCGAGCCGGGGTGCATGAGCGCCGCCCGACGGGCGGCGCGGCCGGCGAGCCTGGCCGAGGTGAGCGAGTGGGCGGCGCAGGAACTGGCCATCGCGATGTCGATCACCACGCCGGCGGCAGAGGCGCTGCTGGACCGGTCGCTGACGCTGGTGCACCGCCTGCCAGGAACGCTGGCGGCCCTGGAGACCGGTCTCCTGCACGTCGGTCATCTCTGGCCGTTGCTCGACAAGGTCGCGCCGGTCGACGACTCCACGGTTCGGGAGCGGTTGGAGCAGGACCTGCTCGCCTGGGTGGCCGCTCGGCAGGTGACCACGCCGGCGCAGCTGGCGGCCAAGGTCCGGCGGGAGCTGCTGGCCCGGAACGTGCGATCGGCGGCGCGTGAGCTGGAGGCGGCGCTGCGCCGGCGTGGCGTGGAGGTGCGCCCCGACCGCGTCGACGGGATGGCGGTGCTGAGCGCGCTGCTGACCGTGCCCGAGGCCGAGGCGCTGCTGGACGCGCTGCGCCGCTGCGCCGACGCCGTCGAGGACGACCCGGCCGATCCACCGCGGACCCGGCAGCAGAAGATGGCCGACTGCCTGCTGGACCTGGTGCTGCGGCCGGGGGAGACGACGCTGCCGGTGGTGCAGGCCCAGCTCACTGTGGTGGCCGGCGTGTCCACCCTGGCCGGCCGGGACGAGCCCGGGGAGATCGCCGGCCATCCGGTGCCGGCCGAGACGGTGCGCGCCCTGGCCCGGGCGCTGGGGCTCCTTCCCGACGACACGCTGGCCGACGCCGGGGCGCGCGACCCCGAAATGGACGGCGCAGGGCTGTGGCCGGAGGACTCGGCGCTCGCCGCCGCCGAGGAGCGCTGGTGGGCCGAGGTCGAGGCGCGGGCGCTGCGCGGGGACTGGGGCGGTGAGGACGATCCGCCGCCGGACGAGCGGCAGCGGTGGTGGGACGAGGACGCGGCGTCCCTGGTCGCCCCACCCCGGTCCGACGACGCCGCACCTCCGGAGGATGCACCGGCAGGGGCGACCTGGTCGTCGTGGTGGGCCGCCGCCGACCGGGCGATCGACCGGGCGAGCGAGGCCGCCCTCGACCTCGATCGCGAGCTGAGGCACGCCCGCGCCGCCGTGCAGGCGGCGGAGATGGCCGACCTCGCCGACGTCCAGGACGACGAGCGGTCTCCGGCGTCGAGGATGTCCTCGGCGCCGGATGCGCTGGCCGCGCTCGCGCACGCCACCAGCTCCCAGCGGACCGCCCTGGGCCGGCTGCTCGAACGCACGGGCGGTGGCGGGCTGGCCGACCGGCCGCGGATCGCGGTCACCGACGCGCTGACCGGCGCGCTGGTCGTGCTCACCGACGCCCGCGAGATGCGCAGCTCAGCGGCCGCCGGACACGGGCTCGCGCCGCCGGAGGGGTGCCGCACCTACCGGCCGGGTGCCGCGCTGGACCGGTTCGCCCGCGCCCGCGACCGGCGCTGCCGGTTCCCCGGCTGCCGCCGCCGCGTTCCCGGGGGCGGCGAACTGGACCACCACGAGCCGTGGCCGGCCGGCCCGACCGCGGCCGGCAACCTCACCGGCTTCTGCACGTCCCACCACCGCGGCAAGCACCAGGCCCCGGGATGGCGGTTCGACCTGTCGACGGACGGCACGCTCACCGTCACCACCCCCACCGGACTGACCGCCACCTCCGCACCGGCACCCTTCTGAGGGCGCATGCCGAGGCGGATCAGGCGGGGTGGCCTGCGCGCAGGCGCCGGTGGGCGGCCATGCGGACCGCCGCGTTCGCCGTCCCGTAGCCGTCGTAGCCGTCGATCCGCTGCACCACCTCGAAGAACACGCGCGAGCCCAGCACCTCGGTGGCCAGGTGCAGGTAGCGGCCGTGCGCGTCCTCGTCGTAGAACAGCCCGTACTCGCGCAGGTCGGCCATCAGCGCCGGGTCGAGGTCGACGCGGCTCTCGAGGTCGTCGTGGTAGTTGGCCGGGACGGGCAGCAGCGGGGCTCCGGCCGCGCGCAGGGCGCGCGCGGTGGCCACGACGTCATCGGTCGCGAAGGCGATCGATTGCGGGGCCGGCACGCCCGGCGACCACTCCCCGCGGCGGAGCAGCGAGACGTTCAGGGCCAGCCGGACGTCGCGTTCGGGATCGGTCACCGCGCGGCTGCGCACGATGCCGAACGGCGCGGCGACCTCGGTGACGCCCTCCGGCTCCATGCCGAGGACCGACCGGTAGAACAGCGCGGCCTCGTCGAAGGCGTCGAACGGCTGGGTCAGGGAGACGTGGTCGATGCCCCCGAGGCCCGCGCCGCCGCCGGCGACCGACCCGGTCGGCAGGAAGTCCGCGGGCCAGCCGCCCGGCCCGGTGCGGGCGAAGACCACCTGGGTGCCGTCGGGCGCGGCGATGGCGGACAGGTCGGCCTCGGTGGCGCCGCGGGTCCGGGGGAGGACCGGTGCCCGGAGCCACTCCGCGCGCTGCGCCGACCGGCCCGGGTCGCTGCTCTCCAGGGCCAGCGCGGCCACCTCCGCGGTCCCCGCGGCGGCCGGGCGGACGACGGAGGCGTTGAGGAGCACCCGCGCCTCGCCCTGCTCCCACAGCTGGACGGGCTTGGACCGGTGCTGACCGGTGTGCGTGAACCCGAGGGCGCCGAGCGCCCCGGCGACCTGCGGGCCGGAGACCCCGTCGACGGCGAGCTCGGTGAAGGCGTAGCCGCGCAGCGACGGCGCCGACGGGGGCGCGGCCAGGCCCAGGTCGGGACGCCGGACCGCCAGGCTCTCCTCCAGCCACAGCAGCGACCGCATCGCGTCGAGCGCGGCGCCCGCGGGGTCGGCCTGCCGGAAGACGTCGTTGAACACCTCGAGCGACAGCGGCCCGGTGTAGCCGGCGGAGAGCACGCTCTCGAGGAAGCCCGGCAGGTCGAAGGCGCCCTGGCCGGGGAAGAGGCGGTGGTGCCGGCTCCACTGGAGCACGTCCATGTCCATGTGCGGGGCGTCGGCCAGCTGCAGGAAGAACAGCTTGTCGCCGGGGACCGCGGCGAACAGGGCCGGGTCCCCGCCGCGGGAGAGCACGTGGAAGCTGTCCAGGCAGAGGCCGAGGGCGGGGGAGCCGGCCCGCTGCACGGCGTCCCACGACCGCTCCCAGGTGGAGACGTGCCGCCCCCAGGCCAGCGCCTCGTAGGCGATGCGCAGACCGCGCTCGGCGGCCAGGGAGGCCGCCGTCGCCAGCTGCTCGGCGAGCAGGTCGAGGTCGTCGACGGCGTCCGGCGACACCGACGAGCAGACCAGCACCATGCCGGTCCCCAGCTCGGTCATGACGTCGAACTTGCGCTCGGCCCGCCGCAGGTTGCGGGCGAACCGGTCGGGATCGGTCGAGTCGAGGTCCCGGAACGGCTGGTACAGGTCGACGGACAGGCCGAGGTCGGCGCAGCGGGCGGCCAGCTCCTTCGGTGACCAGGGCGACGCCACCAGGTCCGGCTCGAAGACCTCGATCCCGTCGAACCCCGCGGCCGCCGCCGCGGTGAGCTTGTCCTCCAGCGTCCCGGAGAGGCAGACGGTGGCGATCGCCCGCCGCACGGCGTCAGCCGACACGGGCGTCGGTCCCCGGAGCGCTGACCAGCGCGGTGAAGTGGGCCAGCATGCGGCCGGCGTCCGGCTCCACCCCGGTGAAGAGGCGGAACGCGTCGACGGCCTGGTAGACGGCCATGCCGCCGCCGTCGAGGACGCGGCAACCGCGCTCCCGGGCGGTCTGCACCAGCGCGGTCTCGAGCGGGCGGTAGACGATGTCGGCGACCCACAGCTCCGGGCGCAGCAGCTCCGCGGGCAGCGGGAGGCCCGGGTGGGCGGCCATGCCGGTCGGGGTGGCGTGCGCCAGGCCGTCGGCCGTTGACAGCGCGTCGGCCACCTCGTCCACCGAGCCGCCGACGGCCCGGCCGGGTCCGAAGCGGTCCGACAGGGCGGCCGCCAGGCCGCGGGCCCGCCGTTCGTCGACGTCGAGGACCGTCAACCGGCCGGCGCCGAGGGTGAGCAGGGCATGGGCCACGGCCGCCCCGGCACCGCCCGCTCCCAGGAGGACGACCGAGGTGAGCGGCGCGTCGGGCAGGCCTCGGTCGAAGGACCGCGCGAAGCCGGACCAGTCGGTGTTGTGGCCGACGGCCCGGCCGTCCCGCAGGACGACGGTGTTCACCGCGCCGAGGGCGGCGGAATCGGGGGAGAGCTCGTCGAGGTGCTCGAGCACGAGCTGCTTGCACGGATGGGTGATGTTGAGGCCGTCGTAGCCGGCGAGCCGCGCGGCGGCGAGGATCTCGCCGATGGCCGACGCCGGGCGGCCGAGGACGTCGAGGTCCAGGCGCCGGTACAGGTAGCGGATGCCGAGCCGGTCGGCCTCCCGTTCGTGCAGGGCCGGGGTGAGCGACGGCCCGATGCCGGTGCCGACGAGACCGACCAGGGAACTGCTGGAGGTGCGGCTCACGGGGGCCTCCGACCGATGTACCAGATGGTGAGTTAGTTCCGAGGGGACCACATCGAGCGCCGGTCCGCCAGCCCTCCGGGCGATCCGGGTCACCCCGGTCCCGGGGCCGGGCACGGACGGCGGGCCTCGCGCCCTAGGCTCCGGGAGTCCGTCGACGTGGAGGAGAGCCGTGGCCGCGCAGCCGTCCGAGGTGGGTCCGTCCCTGCCGGACGACCCGTCGATCGGAGCGGCCGGCGGCGTCGAGCGCGTCCGCGACGCGGAGCGCACGCGCGCCGACATCCTGGCCGTCGCCACCCGGGAGTTCGCCGACCAGGGCTACGCCGGGGCGCGGATCAACCTGATCGCGGACAAGACCAGCACCACCAAGCGGATGATCTACTACTACTTCGGCGGCAAGGAGCAGCTCTACATCGCCGTTCTGGAGCAGGCCTACAGTCTCATCCGCAGCCTCGAGCAGCGGCTCGACGTCGAGCACCTCGACCCGGTGGAGGCGATCCGGGAGCTGGCCGGGCTGACCTTCGACCACCACGAGTCGCACCCGGACTTCATCCGGCTGGTCAGCATCGAGAACATCCACCGCGCCGAGCACATCGCCCGCTCGACGGTCCTCTCCGGCCTCGCCAACCCGGCGGTCGACGTGCTGGGCACCATCCTCCAGCGGGGCTGGGACGCCGGCGTCTTCCGCCAGGACGTCGACGCCCTCGACGTGCACCAGGTCATCAGCGCGTTCTGCGTCTTCCGGACGGCGAACCGGCACACGTTCGGCGCCATCTTCGGCCGCGACATGCTCGACCCCGCCCGTCGCGACCACCAGCGGCAGATGCTCGGCGACCTCGTCGTCGCCTACCTGACCGCCCGCTGACGACGGGGCCCCCGGGCCCCCCGGCGGCACCCGCGCACGCCGCACGCCGCCCACCCGGCGGCGGCCGACGGCGGCGTCCGCCGTCCGCGCGGTCGACTTGACAGGTGACGGCGGTCACCTCACCATCTGGTACGTAACCAGTTGGTACATAAGCCGACGGACACATGAGCACCCGCCGAGCCCAGGCCGGGGAGCAGGCGACCGGAGACCCCGGACGCCGCGCGCAGCACCGCAACGCCGCACCGCTGACCGCACCGGGCACCGCCCGGCCGACCACCGGCACGACACAGATCGCTGCCGCCGGTACTCCCAGGAGACCTCCATGAGCACCACCACCGCCTCCGGCGGGCACGTCGACGGCGTGCCGCGCAAGGCCGCGCTGGCGAGCTTCGTCGGCAGCATGCTCGAGTACTACGACTTCTTCATCTACGGCGCCGCCGCCGGACTCGTCTTCCCGACGGTCTTCTTCGCTGACTCCGACCCGGCCACCGCCACGCTGCTGTCCCTCGCCACGTTCGGCGTCGCCTACGTCGCCCGGCCGATCGGCGCGGTGATCATCGGCCACTTCGGCGACCGGGTCGGCCGCAAGAAGATGCTCGTCCTGACCCTCCTGCTGATGGGGGCGTCGACGTTCCTGATCGGCGCGCTGCCCTCCTACGCCGCCATCGGCGTGGCCGCACCGATCCTGCTGGTCGTGCTCCGGGTGCTGCAGGGCCTGTCGGCCGCCGGCGAGCAGAGCGGCGCCAACTCGCTGACCATGGAGCACGCCCCCGAGGGGCGGCGCGGCTTCTTCACAAGCTTCACGCTCAGCGGCACCCAGGCCGGGCTGATCCTCGCCACCCTCGTCTTCATCCCGGTCACGGCCCTGCCGGACGACGCGCTGTTCAGCTGGGGATGGCGGGTCCCGTTCTTCCTGTCCGTCGTCGTCGTGGCGGTCGGCTACTGGGTGCGGCGCACGCTGCCCGAGACGGCGGAGTTCGAGAAGGTCGAGGAAGAGGGCGCGGTCGCCAAGCTGCCCGTCGCCGTCCTCTTCCGCGACCACTGGGCGAGCGTGCTGCGCGTGGTCCTGTGCGCGCTCGTCTCGGTGGTCAGCACCATCGTCGCCACGTGGTCGCTGGCCTGGGCGACCAACGACCTGGGGCTGGAGCGGTC
>DASQTE010000008.1:0-3257 GCA_035642035.1 Blastococcus sp. | reverse complement strand
CCGCCGTTTCCCCCGGTCGGGCCACCGCCGCGAGGTTCGCGCCGTGTGAGCGATACGCCACACACGGTTCAGCGCGAGGCAACTACGCTGTGGGCCGCGGGCCCGGGGGGCCGCATCCTCCCCGAGTCGACCACAGAGAGCGAGCATGGGCCGCCACGCCGATCCCACCGCCCCGCGCCGCACGGCGCCCCTCCCCCTCCTGATCGCCGCCGGCGTCGTCGTCCTGCTGGTCGCCGGCGGGCTGGTCTGGTGGTTCGCGGGTTCGGGCGAGGCCTGCGAGACCCGCGAGACCGTCGCCGTGACCGTCGCCCCGGAGCTCGGCACGGTCACCGAGGAGCTGCTGGCCGACCCGATCGAGCTCGACGGAGGGGTCTGCGTCGAGGCCGAGGTGACCGCGCAGGAGCCTCTGCAGACCGTCGGTGACCTCTCCGCCCTCGAGGCCGAGGCGCTGCCCGACGTGTGGCTGCCCGACTCCTCGCTCTGGGTCGCCCGCACCGGCGACGCACCGGTGGAGCCGGTCGGCTCGTTCGCCTCCTCCCCGGTGGTGCTCGGGACCAGCAGCGACGCCGTGGAGGCGCTCGGCTGGAACGCGGCGGCGCCGGGCTGGGGCCAGGCCCTCGCCGGGGGGCAGCCCCTGGCCGTGCCCGACCTGGCGACCAGCGCCGAGGGGCTGGCCGCGCTCAGCGCCGTCCGGACCGCGCTCGGCGCCGGCGAGGCGGCCGACAACGCCGTCGTCCAGGCCGTGCTCGCCGCCCAGCGGGGACCGGCGATCTCGGCGGCCGACGGGCTGGCCGCCGGTCAGGCCGGCGGGACGGAGGCACCTCTGGTGCCGGTGAGCGAGCAGGAGATCTACGCGTCCAACAAGGCGGCCGACGGCTCGTCCCTGGTCGCCGTCTACCCGTCCGAGGGCAGCCCGTCGCTCGACTACCCGGTCGTGCGGGTCGGGTCCTCGGACGGCGTCGCGGCCGCGGCGGCCGAGGCCACGGTGCGCCGGCTGACCTCCGACACCGCCCGCACCGCCGCCGTCGACGCCGGCTTCCGCGACCGTGACGGCGCCGGACCCGCCGACGCCGCCGACGCCGGGATCCAGCAGACGGCTCCCCAGGCCCTCGAGCTCGACCCGGCGGGCGTGCAGGCTCTGCTCGCCCGGCTGTCGAGCCTGGCCTCGCCGTCCCGGATCCTGGCGGTCTTCGACGTCTCGAAGTCGATGGAGGCCCCGGTCGGCGACGGGACCCGCGCCACCCTCGCCCGGGACGCGGCCAAGGCGACCTTGTCGCTGGTGCCGGGCGACTACGCGATCGGGTTGTGGGCGTTCGCCTACCAACTGGAGAACGGCCAGGACTGGACCGAGCTGGTGCCCACCCGCGAGCTGGACGCCGACGTCGAGGGTCAGCCCCAGCGCGAGGTCCTGGACAGCCAGCTCGACACCATCCCCGAGCGGCTGACCCCCGGCGGCACGGGGCTCTACGACACGACGCTCGCCGCGGTGCGGGCGGCGCGGGAGAACTACGACCCGACCGCCGTCAACAGCGTCCTGGTGCTCACCGACGGCACCAACGAGGACGACGCGTCGGGTCTGCAGCTGGACGCCCTGCTGGCCACGCTGGCGAACGAGGACAACCCCGAGCGCCCGATCAAGGTGATCGGCGTGGCCCTCGGCCCGGACGCCGACCTGGCGGCGCTGCAGAGCATCGCGGACGCGACGGCGGGCGCGGCGTACTCCGCCGTCGACCCCGCCGACCTGCAGACGGTGCTGTTCGACGCCCTCCGCCAGCGCGGATGAGGCGTTCCCGCGCGCTCTGCCTCTGCCCACCGAGCGTGGGCAGAGGCAGAGCTTCCGCGAGGGCTTGCATGATCCCGGAGGGCGCCGGCTCTCAGGGCTCCGGCAGCAGGTAGTCCCCGGTCGCGAACCACCATCCGCCGTCGATCAGGAGGACGGCGCCGGTGAGGACCAGGGCAGCGGTCACCACACGGCGCACCACCGGCTGGACGCGGCTCCACCAGCTGCCGAACCACGTCACGGCTCGCTGGTGCCTCCCCCGCGCGACGGCCACCAACAGCAGCACCAGCGGCGCCTGGCTGACTCCGGCCCACAGCGCATGCGCGAGGGCGACCTCCGCGACGACCGCATCACGGCCGGCGAGCACGACCACCGCGATGAAGGTCGGGTCCAGAGCCGCGGACAGCGCGAAGAGCGCGCCGACGCCGGCCAGGCCCAGGCTCCCGGTGCGCTCCCGGCGCGGCTTGGGAGCGCGTGCTCCTCTGCGGCGCAGCCGGACGACGGCCCACGCCAGCAGACCGGCTCCCACCGCGATCTCGAGGATCGCGCCGACGCGGCCGGCGGGCACGAGCACTGACCAGTCGACGCTCGCGAGCCGGGCGCCGAGCGTCAGGGAGAGGACCGTCCCCAGCAACGCCGTGCCGACGAGGACCACGACCCCGTAGAGCAGGACCGCACGGTCGCGAGCGCCGGCGGTCAGAGCGGCCGCCGCGATGAGCGCACCGGCGGGGTCCAGCCCGGCGATGCCCAGACCGAGCACCGTCACCAGCAGGGCACCCATGTGGGCCGATGCTAGGTCGACCCCGTCCCGGTGCCGGGAAGGGCAGCGAGCACCTCGTCCACGGTGATCGTCGCCAGGGCAGGGTCGAGCTCGCTCGCCCAGGGGTCGCCGGTGCCGTCGCCGTGCCAGAGCACGACGTGCAGTGGCCCCTGCTCCCCGGCCCTGGCCGGTGGGCCCCACAGCGCCGGTGACACCGGGCCGAACAGCACCACCGACGGGCGGCGGTAGGCGGTCGCGAGGTGGGCGACGCCGGTGTCCCCGCAGACCACGAGCCGGGCGGCGGCCACCACGGAGGCGAGCTCGAGCGACGACGTGCGCCCGGCCAGCACCGCGTCGTCGTCCAGCCCGGCAAGCAGCGCGACCTCGGCGGCGAGCTCCACCTCCGCGGGCCCGCCGGTGATCCGCACGTCGTGCCCGCCCTCGGCGAGATGCCGGGCGACGGCGGCGAACCGGTCCGGCGGCCAGCGCCGGCCGGGGAAGGCCGCTCCGGGGTGCACGACGGACGCGCCGGCGACCGGCGGCGGGACGGCCGGGACGGCGAGATCGAGTGCGTCCGGGTCGGCGACCACCCCGAGCCCCTCCGAGACCAGCCGGCACCAGCGCCGCACCTCGTGCTCGTCGGCGTACCAGGCCGGACCCGGGAAGCCGGGGCTGTCGAACGTCAGCAGCCGCCCGGGGGCGAGGTCCGCGACGACC
>DASQTE010000007.1:0-5842 GCA_035642035.1 Blastococcus sp. | reverse complement strand
TTCGCCGAGGTCATGCCCGAGGACCTGCTGAAGTTCGGCATGATCCCGGAGTTCATCGGCCGGCTGCCGGTGATCACCAGCGTGCAGAAGCTCGACCGCGAGGCGCTGATCAACATCCTCACCGAGCCGAAGAACGCCCTGGTGCGCCAGTACCGCAAGCTCTTCGAGCTCGACGGCGTCGACCTGGAGTTCACCGACGACGCCCTCGAGGCGATCGCCGACCAGGCCATCCTCCGCGGTACCGGGGCCCGTGGGCTCCGCGCGATCATGGAGGAGGTGCTCCAGTCGGTGATGTACGACATCCCCAGCCGCGAGGACGTCGCATCCGTGGTCATCACCAAGGAGGTCGTCCTGGAGCACGTGAACCCGACGATCGTCCCGCGCAAGCCCACCCGCGAGCGCCGCGAGAAGTCCGCCTGACCTGACGCCGACGAGCCCGTCCCCGACCCGGGGGCGGGCTCGTTTCGCGTTTCGAGCAGCCTTGCTGGCGGCGGTGTCCCTCACCCGGACATCTCCGGCCGCAGGATGTCCGCTGCCGGGACAGTGCTGAGGCGCTGCCGGTACACAGCGGCGATCTGGCGGCGGCAACCCTCGGGGTCGCGCGTGATGCGGCGGTAGCTGAAGCGCAGGACCAGCCAGCCCAGTGCTGCGAGAGCCGCGTCCCGGCGGAGGTCCCGCTCCCGAGCCTCCGGGCTGCCGTGGAAGGCGGCGCCATCCAGCTCCACGGCGAGCTTCACGCCCGGCCATGCCGCGTCGAGGAAGACCGGCCCGTCGGGGAGCAGGACGCGGTGCTGCTGTAGAGGCCCCGGGAGGCCCGGTATCGACAGGACGTGCCGGGCACCGAAGATCTCCAGTTCGCTCTGGCTGCCGCCCGTGATCAGCCGCAGGAGCTCGAGCAGCTCCGAGCGCCCGGGAAGGTTCGGGCGTCGCGACACCTCGGCGGCGAGCTCCTCCGGCCGGACCCGCCGCTCTCGGGTCGCGCGCAGCAGCGCGCCCCGAGCCACGCTGTCGAAGCCGCGCACCGCCGCGGCGCGGTGAGCGGCCCCCCACGTGTCGACGACGGACCGGGCGATCGTCGTCGCGGGCAGACCCCGCGCGACCACCAGCGCGGGTCGGCGATGAGAGCGGTGGATCCTGAGCCACCGCGACGTCCGCACCCGGCAGTCGACGGCGACCGTGACGTCCAGCCGGGTCACCTCGTGGTCGACCACGCCGTGCACGGCCAGGGCGCTCATGTGGCTGAGAGGTCCGCCGGCGTACCCCGTCGCCGCGTACGCCCGCACGTTCCAGTCCTGAGCGAGCGCCGGGACCGTCACCCACCCCGGATGGAGGCGGACCAGCTTCCCGGACGCCAGCCAGCGGCCGATCGTCCGGGGAGTCACCTCGGTCGACAGCGCCGCCGTGGAGGCAGCCCGCGCCGGTCCGAGCAGTTCGAGGAGGTCATGCACCGGCACAGCCTCGGGCCCGAGGGCTTACTCACGGGCCCGTCGTGCGGAAGCTGTGGACAGCCGCCGAGGCGCCGTCCCTCAGGCGGACATTCACGGCAGAGAAATGTCCGGCCGGGGGACAGTGCTCGCGCGCGGCCGGAGGTCCCGGGGTCAGGTCTCGGTGGGGGGCGCCAGGACGACGTTCACGGTCAGCGGGCCGGTACCGGCGACCACGGAGAGGGTCGCGATGCGGCCGGCGTCGACCAGGTCTGCCCGGGCCGCTTCGACCAGCGCCACGTGCTCCTCTGTCGCGATCACGGTTGCCGTCTCGACGTCGGTCCGCATGGAGACCTTCGCCTCCGACTTCGCCTTGCGGACCGCGGCGAGCGCCTCGGCGGCGGCGTCGAGGACGGCCGGGTCGCCGTCCACCGTCAGCTCCTCGATCGTCGGCCACGGGTTCCGGTGCACCGAGCCCGGGCGCCACCAGGACCAGACCTCCTCGGTCACGAACGGGAGCACCGGTGCGAGCAGCCGCAGCTGCACCGACAGCGCCGTCGCCAGGGTCAGCCGGGCGGAGGTCGCGGCCTGACCCGAGCCGTACGCGCGGGTCTTCACGAGCTCGACGTAGTCGTCGCAGAACGACCAGAAGAAGCTCTCCGTGACCTCGAGCGCCCGCGTGTAGTTGTAGGCGTCCATCGCCGCGGTGGCCTCGGTGACGACGCCCCGGAGCCGGACCAGCAGCGCCCGGTCGATCGCCTCGGTGACCTCCGCGGTCGCCATCTCCGCTTCGGCCGCGCCGAGCCCCAGCACGAACTTGCCGACGTTGAGGATCTTCATGGCCAGCCGCCGGCCGACCTTCATCTGCGCCTCGTCGAACGGCGAGTCGGCACCCGGCCGCGCCCCGGCCGCCCGCCACCGGACGGCGTCGGTGCCGTAGCGCTCCAGGACGTCGATCGGCGTCGTCGCGTTGCCCTTGGACTTCGACATCTTCTTGCGGTCGGGGTCGACGACGAAGCCGGAGATCGTGGCGTGCGTCCACGGCACCGTGCCGTGCTCGAAGTGCGCCCGGACGACGGTCGAGAACAGCCAGGTCCGGATGATGTCGTGGGCCTGGGGGCGCTGGTCCATCGGGAAGACCCGCGCGAACAGCTCCGGGTCGGTGTCCCAGCCGGACGCCACCTGCGGCGACAGCGAGGACGTCGCCCAGGTGTCCATGACGTCCGGGTCGGCCATGAAGCCGCCGGGCTTGCCGCGCTGGGACTCGGTGAAGCCCTCCGGCACGTCGGACGACGGATCGACCGGCAGCGAGGCCTCGGGAGCCAGGATCGGGGAGGAGTAGTCGGGCTCGCCCTCGTCGTCGAGGGAGTACCAGACCGGGAACGGCACGCCGAAGAACCGCTGGCGGCTGATCAGCCAGTCGCCGTTGAGCCCCTCGACCCAGTTCTCGTAGCGGTGCCGCATGTGCTCGGGCACCCACTGGATCTCCTTGCCGCGCGCCACGAGGGCGTCCCGCAGCTCGGTGTCGCGGCCGCCGTTGCGGATGTACCACTGCCGCGTGGTGACGATCTCCAGCGGGCGCTCGCCCTTCTCGTAGAACTTCACCGGGTGCGTGATCGGCTTCGGCTCGCCGTCCAGGTGACCGGCCTCCTTGAGCAGCTCCACGATCCGCTGCTGGGCGCTGAACACCGTCTTGCCGGCGATCTCGTCGTAGGGCCGGGCCGGCACCCCGGGCGGTGGGTCGGCCAGCAGGCGGCCGTCCCAGCCGATGACCGCCCGGGTGGGCAGCTGCAGCTCGCGCCACCACGTGACGTCGTTGAGGTCGCCGAAGGTGCAGATCATCGCGATGCCCGAGCCCTTGTCCCGCTCCGCCAGGCGGTGGGCGACCACGGGCACTTCGACGTCGAACAGCGGCGTCCGCACCGTCTTGCCGAACAGCGCCTGGTACCGCTCGTCGTCGGGGTGGGCGACCAGCGCGACGCAGGCGGGCAGCAGCTCGGGGCGGGTGGTCTCGATGTAGACGACGCCCTCTCGGCTGGAGAACCCGATCCGGTGGTAGGCGCCCGGCCGCTCGCGGTCCTCGAGCTCGGCCTGGGCGACGGCGGTGCGGAAGGTGACGTCCCAGAGGGTCGGCGCCTCCTGGGCGTAGGCCTCGCCGCGCGCCAGGTTGTGCAGGAACATCCGCTGGGCGGTCGCCCGGGAGGACTCGGAGATGGTCCGGTAGACGTTCGACCAGTCCACCGACAGGCCGACGCGGCGCCAGAGCTTCTCGTACTCCGCCTCGTCCTCCTCCGTCAGCCGCATGCACAGCTCGACGAAGTTGCGGCGCGAGATGGGCAGCTGGTCCTTCGCCGGCTTCTCCGGCGGCTCGAACGACGGGTCGTAGGGCAGGGCGGGGTCGCACCGGACGCCGAAGTAGTTCTGCACCCGGCGCTCGGTCGGCAGGCCGTTGTCGTCCCATCCCATCGGGTAGAAGACGTGCTTGCCGCGCATCCGCTGGTAGCGGGCGACGAAGTCGGTGTGCGTGTAGCTGAAGACGTGCCCCACGTGCAGCGAGCCGCTCGCCGTCGGCGGGGGAGTGTCGATCGAGTAGATCTGCTCCCGGGGCGTCGCCGGGTCCAGCGCGGCCGCGCGGTCGAAGGCGTAGGTGTCCTCGGCCGCCCAGCGCGCGACCCACTTCTCCTCGAGCCCGTCGATCGAGGGCTTCTCGGGTACGCCGACAGGGATCCCCGGGGCCGTCGGGTCCGGGCGGGAGATGTCGGCAACCATGCCCCGCATCCTAGGAAGCGGCTGCAACGCGCTTCCGCCGCGCCCGGGGGAACACCGCGGCCGTGTCGTCCGTGGGGAGGACGTGGACACGCTGCGGCTGCTGCTCAACCTCGTCTGGCTGGTGCTCCAGGGGTGGATCCTCGCGCTGGCCTACCTGCTCGCGGGGGTGCTCGCCTGCCTGCTGATCGTCACCATCCCCTTCGGGATCGCGTCGTTCCGGCTGGCCGGGTTCGTGCTGTGGCCGTTCGGGCGCACCACGGTCCGCGCCCCGGGAGCCGGGGTGGCGTCGGCGGTCGGCAACCTGGTCTGGTTCCTGGTCGCGGGCTGGTGGCTGGCGGTCATCCACGTGGTCGCCGGCATCGGCTTCTGCCTGACGATCATCGGCATCCCGTTCGGCGTGGCCTCCTTCAAGCTGGCCGCCGTCGGGCTGTTCCCCCTCGGCAAGCTCGTGGTCGAGACCGAGCCGCCGCGGGACTGGATGCACGCCGGCGGCGGCGTCGTCCAGACCGTTCCCCGCTAGGCGCCCGGCGGACCCCTGGCATCCTGGGAGCCGTGAGCAGCAGCACCGGTGACATGGCCCGGGTGGAGAGAGAGCTGCTGGCCCGGTGGCCGGAGAGCCGGCTGGAGCCGTCGCTGACCCGCATCACCGCCCTGGTCGACCTGCTCGGGTCGCCGCACCGCGCGATGCCCGTCATCCAGGTTGCCGGCACCAACGGCAAGACGACGACGGCGCGGATGGTCGACGAGCTGCTGCGCGGCTTCGGCCTGCGCGTCGGCCGGTTCACCAGCCCGCACCTGCAGGAGATCCGGGAGCGGATCGTGCTCGACGGCGAGCCGGTCGACGCCGAGAGGTTCGTCGAGACCTACGACGACATCGCCCCGTACGTGCAGATGGTCGACGCCGCCGGCGAGCACCCGCTGAGCTTCTTCGAGGTCATGGTCGGGATGGCGTACGCCCTCTTCGCCGACGCGCCGGTCGACGTCGCGGTCATCGAGGTCGGGATGGGCGGCACCTGGGACGCGACCAACGTGGCCGACGCGCGGGTCGCCGTCGTCACACCGGTCGACCTCGACCACGCCGAGTACCTGGGGCCGGACGTCGCGACCATCGCGGGGGAGAAGGCCGGGATCATCAAGGCCGACGCCATCGCGGTGCTCGCCCACCAGCAGCCCGGCGCGCTCGACGCCCTGGTCCGTCGCGCGGTGGAGGTCGAGGCCGTCGTCGCGCGGGAAGGCACCGAGTTCGGCGTCCTGGAGCGGCGGGTCGCCGTCGGTGGGCAGCAGGTGCGCCTGCAGGGACTGGGTGGTGAGTACGAGGAGGTCTTCCTCCCGCTGTTCGGCGCCCACCAGGCGCAGAACGCCGTCACCGCGCTGGCCGCCGTCGAGGCGTTCCTCGGCGCCGGGGCCGCCACCGGCCCGATCGAGCAGGAGACCGTGCGGGCGGCGTTCGCCGGCGTGCGGTCGCCCGGCCGGCTCGAGCGGGTGCGCAGCAGCCCGACCGTGCTGGTCGACGCCGCGCACAACCCGGCGGGCATGGCCGCGACCGTCGACGCGATCAAGGAGTCCTTCGACTTCACCCGGCTGGTCGGCGTCGTCGGGTGCGTCGCCGGCAAGGACGTGCACGGGATGCTGACCGCGCTCGAGGACGT
>DASQTE010000006.1:0-3765 GCA_035642035.1 Blastococcus sp. | reverse complement strand
TGGTTCGAGCACGTCGAGCGGCGCGCCCGCCTCGACCCCGTGGCGTTCGGGTACTCGCTGCGCACGCGCAAGATGGCCCCGGCCGACAAGAACCAGGAGTTCCGCGGCTCGTCGCTGGAGTACGGCCTGCACCGGGCGACGCAGTGGCGGGTGGGCCGGGCGGCGCGCCGGACTCTCGCGGCGACGCGACGCGCAGCCCTCCGCGGATGATCAGGAGACCTGATCGACCTGGGTCCTGGCTCAGCACCGGTGGTGAGCCAGGACCCGGAATGATCAGGTCTCCTGATCAAACCGGCCCCTTCCGCTAGCGTCCGTGCGTGGCCTCGCCCCGGCAGCTCGACCGACGTCTGCACGCCTACATCGGCGGCCTGCCGACGACGCCGGCTGACCGCTGGCTCCGGCGGCTCTCGAACGCCGCCAACCACGGCCGGCTCTGGCTGGGAATCGCCGCCGTCCTGGGCGCGCGCAAGGGCCCGCTGCGCCGGGGCGCCGTCCGCGGCGTGGGCTCGATGCTGTTCTCCAGCGCTGTGGTCAACCTCGTCCTCAAGCGGGTCTTCGGCCGCGTCCGGCCCGACCTGGCGAACCTGCGTGCCGAGCGCCACCTGCGCCGCTCCCCGGTCACGCTGTCCTTCCCCAGCGGGCACTCGTCGTCGGCCGCCGCGTTCGTCACCGGCCTGGCCATGGAGAGCCCGCTGGCCGGGGCCGCGCTGGCCCCGGTGGCGCTGGGCGTCGGCTACTCGCGGGTGCACGTGGGCGTCCACTACCCCGGGGACGTCGTCGCGGGGCTGGCCGTCGGCGGCGCGGTCGCGGCGGCCACGCAGCACTGGTGGCGGGTTCGGCCGAAGGAACCGGCCCGGGTGCGCGACGCCTCGGAGGCGCCCGCGCTGCCCGAGGGCGAGGGACTCGTGGTCGCGGTCAACCCGCGGTCGGGCCCCGACGACTACGACCCAGCCGCCGACATCCGCCGCATCCTGCCCCGCGCCGAGGTGCTCGAGACCAGCCCCGACAGCGGCGTCGAGGAACTGCTCGGCGAGGCGGCGGCGTCCGGTCGCGCCAAGGCCGTGGGGGTCGCCGGCGGCGACGGCAGCGTCGCGTCCGCCGCCGCCGTCGCCATCGAGCACGGGCTGCCGCTGGCCGTCATCGCGGCCGGCACGCTCAACCACTTCGCCCGGGATGTCGGCCTCGAGACCCCGCAGGACACCGCCGACGCCGTCGTCTCGGGCCAGGCGGTCAAGGTCGACGTCGCCGACGTCAACGGGACGCCGTTCCTCAACACCTCGAGCATCGGCGCGTACCCCGAGATGGTGCGCCGCCGCGACGCGCTCTCGGGGCGCATGGGCAAGTGGCTGGCGCTCACCGTCGCCGCGGCCCAGACCCTGCGCCAGCAGTCGCCCGTGGAGCTCCGGGTCAACGGGAAGGAGCTGTCGGTCTGGATCATCTTCATCGGCAACTGCCTCTACACCCCGCGCGGCCTCTCCCCCGCCTGGCGGCCCCGGCTGGAGGACGGGCTGCTGGACGTCCAGTACCTGCGCGCCGACCTGCGGTTCGGGCGTACCCGCGCGGTGCTGGCCACGCTGCTCGGCGTCAGCGAGCACACCCGCAGCTACGGGCACTTCACGGCGACGGAGGTGCAGGTCGAGTCGCTGTCCGGGGTGAGGCAGGTCGCCTACGACGGCGAGATGGGCGAGAAGGCCCGCGAGTTCGCCTTCCGCAAGCGCGCCCCGCTCACCGTCTACTGCTGCCGCACCGACTGAGCGTGAGCCCTCCGGGTGAGCAGGTGGGCGAGCAGCACCCCGATCGCCGCCCCGAGGCCGTTCATCGCGACGTCGAGGACCGACGGGACCCGCCCCGGCAGGAAGCCGGCCTGGATGGCCTCGACGCCGACCGAGCCGAGGACGCACAGCGCCCAGACCGCCGGGCCCGGCCACGAGGGGAAGCCGCGCGCGAGCAGGAAGCCGAGCGGGACGAACAGCAGCACGTTGGACGGCGCCTCGACAGCCAGCTCGCTCACACCGCCGGTGAAACGCCCGATCAGCGCGACCAACGAATCGAGCATCTCGTTCTGAGGCAGCGGGCCCACCGTCAGCCCGACGGCGAGCAGGAGGTAGGCGGCCAGCGCGAGGAGCGCCGGTCGGCGGGCGGACGCGGGGACGACCCTGCTCGCCCGCTCGTCCGCCACACGGCCAGCATCCACGGCGAGCGCCTCGAACGCCCGGGTCCGCCGTCCCGACCGCCCGGTCGGGTGATCGTCGGCAGCGGTCGCGGCCGGCTACGCCGAGGACGCGAGGGAGCCCCTCTGCGCCGCGCGCCTCCGGGTTTACTCGTCGCGTGCACAAGCGGATGTACGCACTGGTCGTCGGAGCGGTCCTGACCCTCTTCGCGTTCCTGCTGCTGACCGGCCGGTACATCAACGACGGCCCCACCCTCGTCGAGATCAGCGAGCGTCACGGCCTCCACGCGGGCGACCTCCTGATCATCGGCGGCTGGGTGGCCGCCATGGCATCGCTCGTGCTGCTGACGACCTCGCGGGACCGCTCCTGATCGCGCCGTTCCCGGTGGGCAGGTGTCCGCCCCGCTCGCTACGGTCGGCCCCAGGGGTTGCCCCCGCGATCTTGTGGGCAGTGCACGCCTCGACGCACGCAGGTCACGAGTGAAAGAGGACACCATGCTGGTTCGCCGGATCGCCCGGCCCTTGCTCGCCGCCCCGTTCATCTACGGCGGCATCAGCACCCTGCGCAAGCCGCAGGACCGCGTCCCGGGCGCAGCCCCGGTCGTCGAGAAGATCGCGGAGACGGCGGACAAGCAGCTCCCGGTGCAGGTGCCCCGCGACGTCCAGCAGTGGGTGCAGGCCGACGCCGCCGTGAAGGTGGCCGTGGGCTCGCTGTTCGCGCTCGGCAAGTTCCCGCGCCTGACCGCGCTCGTCCTCGCGGCGTCGATCGTGCCGACCACCCTCGCCGGGCACCGATTCTGGGAGCACGACGACCCGACCGAGCAGTTCGGCCAGATCTCGAACTTCCTCAAGAACACCGGGCTGCTCGGCGGGCTGCTGCTGGCCGCCGTCGACACCGAGGGCAAGCCGTCGGTCGGCTACCGCGCCCGTCGCGCCGCGAAGAGGGCCGCGGACAGCACCGAGAAGAGCTTCGAGAAGGCCCAGAAGCGTGCCGCCAAGGCGCACCGGAAGGCCGAGAAGCGCGCCAAGAAGGCCAAGAGCTGAGTACACCGCTCCCGCCCGCGGCCGCGCTCCGAAGGATCGCCTTCCTCCTGGAGCGCGCCCGCGAGCCCAGCTACCGGGTGCAGGCGTTCCGCACGGCCGCCGCGGTCGTCGACGGGCTGAGCGGCGAGCAGCTCGACCTGAAGATCCGCACCAACACGCTCAAGGACCTGAAGGGCGTCGGCCCGAAGACGGCGGCCGTCGTCGTCCAGGCGCACAAGGGGCAGGTCCCCGATTACCTGACCAAGCTCGAGGGCGACCTGGCCGAGCTGGTCCCGATGGCCGACGACGTCGCCGAGTTCCGGGCCGCGCTGCGCGGCGACCTGCACCTGCACTCCGACTGGTCCGACGGCGGCAGCCCGATCCGCGAGATGGCCGAGGCGGCAATGGCGCTCGGCCACGAGTACATGGCGCTCACCGACCACTCCCCCCGGCTGACCGTGGCCAACGGCCTCTCGCCGGAGCGGCTGGAGAAGCAGCTCGACGTCGTCGCCGCGCTGAACGAGGAGCTCGCGCCGTTCCGGATCCTCACCGGCATCGAGTGCGACATCAAC
>DASQTE010000005.1:0-2973 GCA_035642035.1 Blastococcus sp. | reverse complement strand
GTCACGACGCTCGGCGGCACCGGTGCCGCGCAGTGCACGGCGGTGCTCTTCGACGAGGAAGGGGCGATCGGCCGGTCGGCGCAGTCGCTGTTCGTGGAGCCGCGCTGACGGTGCGGCCGGCCCACGACGGACCGGCACGGTGGTCGCGGACGACGGAACGATGGACGGGAGTGGCATGGACGCACTGACCGAGCTCCGGGACTGGCTCTCCGGCCGGGGCCTCGAGGTCGTGCTGATCATCCTCGGCTCGGTGCTGCTGGCGCGGTTCGTGTCGTGGACCGGCAGCAAGATCACCGACCGGATCGACGCACGGTCGACCGGCGGCGACGCGCTCGTGCGGTCGGAGGCGGCGAAGCACCGGCACTCGCTCACCCAGGTGCTCACCTGGGCCGCCGTCGTCCTCATCTACTCCATCGCGGTGTTCTTCGTGCTCGACCGGCTGGGCGTGCCGGTCACCGGCCTGGTCGCGCCCGCCACGGTGCTCGGCGTGGGGCTGGGCTTCGGCGCGCAGCGGATCGTCGGCGACGTCCTGGCGGGCTTCTTCATCATCACCGAGCGGCAGTACGGCTTCGGCGACGTCGTCTCCATCCAGGTGGTCGGCGCACCCGACACGGCGACCGGCACCGTGGAGGACGTGACGCTCCGCGTGACCCGGGTGCGCTCGGCCAACGGCGAGGTGATCACCGTGCCCAACGGGCAGATCGTCAAGGTGGTCAACCTGTCCCGCGACTGGGCGCGGGCGGTCGTCGACGTCCCGGTGCCGACCACCGTCGACGTCAACCGGGTCAACGAGATCCTCCGCGACGTCGGCCGCGAGGCGTTCCGCGATCCCGCGCTGCGGCCGCTGCTGCTCGACCCGCCGAGCCTCATGGGCGTGGAGAGCCTCGACCTCGACCAGGTCAACGTCCGGATGGTGGCCCGCACGCTGCCCGGCAAGCAGTTCGAGGTGGGCCGCGACCTGCGCGCCCGCGTCGTCCTGGCCTTCCGCAACCAGGGCATGAACGTGCCACCACCGACGACGGTCGCCGCGGCGGTCGACGGCGACGGCCGGGAGGAGGAGCGGTGACCGAGCCCGAGAAGGCGCCCGCACAAGGCGCCGACCAGCAGATGGCCCGCCCGTCGGTGAGCACCGCGCCGGCCCGGCCCGGCCGGTTCTCGGCGATCCCGTCGCACCTGGGCCGTGCCCGGACCTCGACGGTCGTGCTGGGGCTGCTGTTCGTCGCGATCTTCGCGCTCTACCTGACGATCAAGCCCGCGGACCCGGTGACGACGTCGACCACCACCACGACCGAGACCGGCACCGAGCAGCCCGCCCCGACACCGACGCCGGCACCGGCCACGACGGCGCCCGAGACCCCGGCCGAGCCGACGACCTCGGTCCCCAGGACCACCACCGCGCCGGCTCCCGAGCCCGAGCCCACCCCGGACGAGGAGACGACGGGCACGACGGCCCCCGAGGAGACGGCGGAGGTCCCACCGCCGACCGTCCCCGCGCCGACCAGCCCGGCCGGCACGCCCACCGCAGTGACCCCGACCGGCTGATCCGCCGGAGTCAGAACGACGTGACGACGGCGATCCCCGGCCGCCGGCCGACCTCGGCGAGGGCGGCCGGGGCGTCGTCGAGCCCGAGCTCGCGGGTGACCAGCCGCCGGGGGTCGAGCCGGCCCGCGGCGATCAGCCCGAGCAGCTCGGGATAGGCGTGCGCGGCCATCCCGTGGCTGCCCAGCACCTGCAGCTCCAGCGCGATGACCCGCTCCATCGGCACCTCGGCGCGCCCCTGCTCCGGCGGCAGCAGGCCGACCTGCACGTGCCGGCCGCGCGGCCGCAGGCCGAGCACGGAGTTCGCGCAGGTCGCCGGCGCGCCGAGGGCGTCGAGGGACACGTGCGCCCCGCCGCCGGTCAGCTCGCGCACGGCGGCCGGCACGTCGTCGCCGCCCCGCACCGCGTGCTCGGCGCCGAGCCCCCGCGCCAGGTCGAGGGCGCCGGGTGCGACGTCGACGGCGACGACGCGGGCGCCGGCGGCCACCGCGATCTGCACCGCCGACAGGCCCACCCCGCCGCAGCCGTGCACCGCCACCCATTCCCCCGGCCGCACCCGGCCGACCTGCGCGACGGCGCGGAAGGCGGTGGCGTACCGGCAGCCCAGCGCGGCCGCCGTGGCGAGGTCGAGCTCGTCCGGGACGGCGACCAGGTTCACGTCGGCCGCGTCGAGGGCGACGAACTCGGCCAGCGAGCCCCAGTGGGTGAACCCCGGCTGGGTCTGGCGGGAGCACACCTGGTGGTCGCCGGCCGCGCACTGGGCGCACCGGCCGCAGGCGTTGACGAAGGGCACGGTCACCCGGTCGCCGACCCGCCATCGCCGGACCTCCGCGCCCACGGCCGCCACGGTCCCGGCCAGCTCGTGCCCGGGGACGTGCGGCAGGACGACGTCGGGGTCGTGCCCCTGCCAGGCGTGCCAGTCGCTGCGGCAGATCCCGCTGGCGCCGACCTGGACCACGACGCCGTCCGGTGCCGGGTCGGGCGACGGGACGTCCCGCACCGACAGCGGACCGGCGAAGGACTCGAAGAGCAGCGCGCGCACGGCCGCCAGCCTGCCCGGTCCCTACGATCGGGCCGATGCCCACCCTCACCGTCCTTCTGCCGGAGTTGATCATCGTCGGTGGGTCTGCCGCGACGGCGTGTCCTCCCGTGTCGCGCGCCTGGGGACGATGATCAACTCATCCCTGGACGCCATCCCCGGGACTCGAGCGCCCGGCGGGTACGCCCCGCGACGGCGTGCGGCCGGCCGAGGTGACGTGCGGCGAAGCGCAGGGTGAGCCAGCCGTCGGCCGCCATCAGGGAGTAGCGGTCGATGTCCCGGCCGAACTGGTCACACTCTGCGTGCTGACGGCCCTCGTACTCCAGGGCCACCTTCCAGCGCGAGTAGCCCAGGTCGGCGTGCACGACCTCTCGTCCGGACGGGTCGAGGATGGG
>DASQTE010000004.1:0-8067 GCA_035642035.1 Blastococcus sp. | reverse complement strand
TCAGCGCGAGGACCCCGGCGACCAGCGACACGACGAGCATCGACGCGGCGACGACCGTCGTCCCGGTCCCGCCGATCCAGAAGAGCGACCCCGCGATCCCGATGATCACGATCAGCTCCACGATCACGAGAACCGTCAGGACGACGGCGATGAGCTTGGCCACGCGGCGCAGGGTGCCACAGCGGCGGCCTCTCGTCATGACTCGTCGTCCGGACGGGCGACCGACCCGTGAGCGGCTCGAGCGACGGGCTACCCCTGCGGCACGGGGAGGCTGCCACCGCCCGGCAGCCCGAGATCCGCGGGTCCGGGGAGTGCCTTCGTCACCGGATCCACCGCCTGGGTCACCGACTGCGTCACCGGCTCCACCGCCCGCGTCACGGGCTCGACGGCCTGGGTGACCGGCTCGACGGCCCGTGTCACCGGCTCGACAGCCCGAGTCACCTGCTCCACCACCTGTGTCACCGGCTCAGCCACCTGCGTCACCGGCTGGGTGACCGCTTCCACGACCTGCTGGACGGGCTGCGTCACCGGATCCACGACTTCTGCGACCGGTACACCTGCGACCGGTTCCCCCGTGGGGTCACCGGCAGGCGGGACGGCCGGGGAGCCGGTCGATCCACCGGACGACCCGGACGGCGTCGTCCCGCCGGGGGCCGGGGCCTGCGGCTGCTCCACGGGAGCCGTCGTGCCCGGCTGCGCGGCGACCGGCCCGGCCGCAGCGCCGCTGCCCGACCCTGCGCCCGCCGATGCCGGGCCGGCTGCCGTCCCCGCGCCGGGCAGTGCCACCCACGCGGCCGCGACGCCGATCCCGAACTCCTGCGCCAGCTCCTGCGCGGTGCGACCGCCCGCGCCCGCCCGCGCTCCCGGGGAGGCCTGGCTCGCCACCGCGTCGATCTCGGGGGTGGCCGGGCTCCCCGCGCTGCCCGCCGGCGCCTCCGGCGCGACGACCGAGGGCGGGAAGACCCCTGGGTCCGCGAGCCGGCCCCCGGGGCCCTGCTGCGCGGCGAGCACGAGGGCCGCCGCCGCGCAGGCGGCCAGTGTCCCGTTCGCCCCCCAGAGCGCCGACGTGGCGGCATCGCGGACGCGTGCCTCGAGGGGAGGCTCCGGCTCCGGTGCCCGGTGCCGTCCGCGAAAACCGCCGTCGACTGCACCTACGGGCCTGCTCATGGTCAGCCTCTCCGGTCGTTCCGTGGCTGGCGTGCCGCTCGGACGTTCCCCCCCGACACGCTCCTCCCGCCGGCCTGAGGGCCACGAACACCGGAAGCAGACGCGGAACGAGAACTGCTGATACCCCCTCGTCCTGATGAACACACACGCTTACCGTCCGACAGGCGACCCGGCGAGCCACTCCTCCGGGTGATAGATCGGTAACGACGCTGCAGCAGTCCGTGGAACCGCCCGATCAGAGCGTGTGACCACCGCCCCCGTCCTGGGGCAACCAGGGCGTGCGTTCCCGGTCGCGTCCCTGCGCGGGCGCACCGGGCTGCTCGCCGTCGCCCTCGCCGTGGTCGCCGTCTCCCCCGTCGTCGGCGGCCTGCTCGCCCTGCCCCTCGCACCCGGTGTGGTCGCCGCCGGGGCCGGTCTCGCCGTCCTCGTCGGCTTCCAGGCCACCCTGTGGACCCGGCAGCGCCGGCTCACCCGCGCCGGGGACATCGGGGACGCACCGCCCGTCGCCGCCCTCCCGGGGGCGCCGTCGTGATCGCCCTGCGCGAGATCCCCCGCAGCGTCCGGTGGACGGTGCCGCTCGGCCTGGTCGGCCTGGCGCTCACCGTCCCCTTCAGCGCGCCCGACGGCACCGGCATGCAGTGGGACGAGCTCGTGCTCGGCGCCGTCGCCGCCAGCTCGGCGTGGGCGTTCTTCCGCACCGCCCGCACCATGGACCGCACCGCCGGCCGGCCGTGGCGCATCATCGGCGTCGCCGCGATCCTCTTCATGTCCGCCCAGTGGCTGGCCGCCGCCTTCCCGGGCCCCGAGCTCGACGGCTTCGGCTTCGACGACGTCTTCCTGTTCGCCGGCGCCGTCTCCCCGCTCGTGGTCTGCGCGCTGCTGGCCCGCCGGGTCAGCCGCACCCGCTGGACGGCGCTCGTGGTCGACGGGCTGGTCATCACCGTCGCCCTGCTCGTCGTGACCGAGGTGCTCCGCGCGCCTCTGGTCAACCCGGCGAACGCGCCGGAGGACCTGCGCTGGCTCGTCCTCGTGTACGGCGCTTACAGCGCCGTGATGCTCGGCGGCGCCGGGGCCCTGTGCACCGTCTCGACGGCGGCGCTGCGCCGCTCGGTCAGCGTCATGATCGGCGCCGTCGCCTGGCAGGCGACCGGCGGCGTGGCCGAGGCGATGGCCATCATCGACCCCTCAGGCCTGTGGACGGCGACCTCCGACGTCGCCGTCGCCATGGGCCTGCAGACCGTCGTCGTCGCGGCGAGCTTCGCCCCCCGGCGCTTCGCCGACCACACCGAGCGCGCCGCCGCCCCGGTGGTCAGCCCGCTCGGCATGGTGCTCGTGGTCGGCGCCCTGCTCGCCCTGCCCGTGGCCATCGGCCTGATGGAGTGGAAGGACCGCTCGCACTCCACCGGCGCCCAGGTCGGCATCGCCGTCGTCCTCACCCTGATGGCCCTGCGCCTGGTGCTCCGCATGCGCGAGGACGGGCGGATGACCGAGGACCTCGTCCGCAGCGAGGAGGACTTCCGCGAGCTCATCGAGGCCAGCTCCGACGGCATCGCGATCATGGACGGCGAGTTCCGCCTGCTGTTCACCTCACCGGCCGCGCGCAGCCTGCTCGGGCTGCGCGCCGACGGCGAGGACGAGGTGTCGCTGCTCGACATCGTCGACCCGGCCGACCGCGACGGAGTGCACACCGCCCTCGTCGACGTCCCGGCCGGCGAGGGCCCGCCGCTGCACTTCCGCGTGCGGCCCGTCGACGGCGCGGCCCGCGAGCTTGAGGCCACCTCCACCGAGCGCCCGGGCAGCGGCCGCCGCGTCCTCTACCTGCGCGACGTCACCAACCGCCGCCGCCGCGAGCGCGAGCTCGAGCGCATGGCCTACACCGACCACCTCACCGCCCTGCCCAACCGCGCCCTGCTCTTCCGGGAGCTCGGCCGCCCGTCGGCCGGCGAGCGCGCGCTGCTGGTGCTCGACCTCGACGGCTTCAAGGCCGTCAACGACGTCGCCGGGCACGAGGCCGGCGACCAGCTGCTGGTCGAGGTCGCCCGCCGCCTGCACACCGTGGTCCGCGAGGACGACCTGGTCGCGCGCCTCGGCGGCGACGAGTTCGCCGTCCTGGTGACCGGCTCGCTCGCCGAGGCCGAGGAGGTCGCCCAGCGCGTCGTCCACACCCTCGGCATGCCGCACCGCACCGCCGACGGCACCTTCGCCGTGGGTGCGAGCGTCGGCGTCGCCGAGATCACCGCGTCGGGCGGGCAGGTCGCCTTCCGCGATGCCGACGCCGCGCTGCGCGCCGCCAAGGCGGCCGGCAAGGGCTGCGTGCGGGTGGCCGGCGACATGACGCTCTCGTGCGTCGAGAGCCACGCCGACTTCCACGACGTGGTCGCCGAGGGCGCGTTCGAGGTGCGCCTGGACACCGCCTGCGCCCCCGATGGCCGGATCGAGCTCGTCCACGCCGTCCCGAGCTGGACCCACCCGCTGCACGACGCCGTCCGTGGCATGGAGCTGTGGGGCTTCGCCGAGCGCCAGGGCCGCAGCGACGAGCTGCAGACCTGGCTGCTGCACGAGGCCTGCCGCGTCGCCGCCGGCCTGCCCGACGACCGGATCGACGTCGCGGTGAGCCTGCCGGCCGGCTTCGTGACGGCGGAGGGCCTGGCCGCCGAGGTGGCCGGTGCGCTGGCCGCGTCAGGTCTGCCGGCCGAGCGCCTGACGCTGTCGTTCTCCGAGGAGACCCTGCTGACCGCCTCGGCGGCGCTGGTGCCCCAGCTCGAGGCGGTGCGCGCCACCGGCGTCAAGCTCTGCCTGGACAACTACGGCATGGGCCACAGCATCTTCGCCCTGCTCGCGCGGGTGCCGCTCGACCTGGTCCGGGTCGACGTCGCCGCGCTCGCCGCCCGCGACGACACCGCCCGCGCCCTCCAGGTGTTCGCCGCGATCCTGCGGACGACGAAGGAGTTCGGGCTGACCGCCATCGCCGGCGGGATCGGCACGCCGGAGCTGCACGCCGCCGTCGCCGACGCGGGCGTCGCACTGGTGCACGGCCGCAGCCAGCCGCACGACCTGACCGCCGCCGACCTCGCCGCCCTGGTCGCCGTCCCCGCCGTCTGACGGCTTCCGTCGAGTTGATCATCGCTGCCGTGCCCGGTGCTGCGGTGTGTACCGCCGTGTCGCCGACCCGGAGCCGATGATCGACTCCGGGGTCTCAGGGTTCTCCCCCATTTCCGCTGCGGGCGTCCCCCAGACGGGCCCAAACGCCTTGGGAACTGTCTCCGTCCGGGGCTTTACTGGCCCCGTGACGAGCCCGGAGCTGCACTTCCTGGGCCACTCGACCGTCCGGATCGAGCTGGCCGGGTGCACCGTGCTCACCGATCCCCTGCTCGCGCCGACCGTCGGCATGCTGCGCCGCGTCGTCCCCCTGCCCGACCCCTCCACCTGGGCCGGCGTCGACGTCGTGCTGGTCAGCCACCTGCACGGCGACCACCTGCACATCCCGTCCCTGCGCACGGTCGGCCCGCGCACCCGCATCGTGGTGCCCCGCGGCGCCGGCGAATGGCTGCGCGGCCGCGGCTTCCCCCGCGTCGACGAGCTGTCGGCCGGCGAGGGCCTCTCCGACGGCGACCTGCACATCACCGCCGTCCGCGCCGAGCACAGCGGCCACCGCTGGGGCCCCCGCTCCACGCACGGCCCGGACACCGAGGCCATCGGCTTCCTGCTGCAGGGCGGCGGCGTCTGCGTCTACGTCAGCGGCGACACCGGCCTCTACGACGGGATGGCGGTGCTCGGGGACCGCGCCGTCGACGTCGCCCTGCTGCCGGTCTGGGGCTGGGGCCCGACGCTCGGCCCCGGCCACCTCGACCCGGTCTCGGCCGCCGACGCCGCCGCGCTGATCCGGCCGCGGATCGCCGTTCCCGTCCACTGGGGAACGCTCGCCCTCGCCGGAATGGCCTCGGCGCCCTCCCCGTTGCGGGCTCGTATGCGGCGGTTGCTGGTCGACCCGCCGCGCGCCTTCGCCACCGAGGTCGCCGCGCGCGGCTTGCCCACGCGGGTCGTCGTCACCGAGCCGGGGGCCGCCGTCGACCTCGTCCCCCTGCGGGCCGTCGCATGAACCTCGACGTGCTCACCTCGGCCTGGGAGGGCGACACCGCCGTCGGCTACCCCGTGCTCTTCGGGCTGGTGCTGCTCGGCTCGGTGATCCCGGTGGTGCCGACCGGCCTCGTCGTCGGCACGGCCGCCGCCTTCGCGATGACCACCGACAGCCTCGGGCTGTCGGTCGTGCTGGCGGTCGCCACCCTCGCCGCGTTCACCGGCGACCTGATCACCTTCACGATCTGCCGCTTCGGCGGTCCGTCCGCGGTCCGGTGGGTCACCCGCGGCCAGCACGCGGAACGGCTCGACGAGGTGCGCGACCAGTTCCGCGCGCACGGCTGGCAGATCATCGTCGCCGGCCGGCTGCTGCCCGCGGGGCGGATCCCCGTCCTGGTCGCCGCCGGCGCCCTCGCCTACCCGTATCGGCGGCTGGTGCCGGCGTCCCTGACGGCGGCGTTCCTGTGGGCCCTGGCCTACGCGCTGCTCGGCGTCGTCAGCGGCGGCATCTTCGACTCCCCGCTGCTCGCGATGCTGGTCGCCACCGTGCTCGTGCTCGCCGTCGGCGCGGTCACGAACCTGATCAGCGCCCGGCGCCGCCGCGACGTGATGGTCGCCCGCGAGCCCGAGCGCTGCGAGTCCACGTGAGCGCCACGCCACCGCCCGGCCGGCTGCTGCGCACCGGCCGCACCCTCGCGCGCGTGCTGATCACCTGGGCCGCCGTCACCGGCGCCCTCGTCGTGCTCAGCCGGCGCGTGCAGGGCTTCGAGCTGCCGTCCTGGTGGCAGGCGCCGGTCATGGCGCTGCTGCTCGGCCTCCTGTCGGCCCTCGCCTGGCCGCTGGTCATGCGGGTTGCCCTGCCGGTCGCCTTCTTCACCCTCGGGCTGGGCAGCTTCCTTCTGTTCGGCGCGTTGGTCCTCGCTGTCTCGTTCGCCATCCCGGGCGTCGTGGTGGCGGGCCTGCGCGAGGCGGTGATCGTCGCCGTCGTCCTCGCCGCCGTGTCCGGGCTGGTCAGCAGCCTGCTCGCCGTCGACGAGGACGAGATCTTCTTCCGCCGCGCGCGCCGCCGGGCCAGGGCCGCACCGGAGGACGCCGACCGGCCGCCGGGCGTGCTGTTCCTGCAGATCGACGCGCTCGCGCACGACACCGCCCGGAGCGCCGTCCGCGACGGCTGGATGCCCAACCTCGCCTCCTGGCTGCGCTCGGGCAGCCACACCATGACGTCCTGGCACACCGACTGGAGCTCGCAGACCGGTGCCGCCGTCAGCGGGATCCTGCACGGCTCCAACCACGACATCCTCGGGTTCCGCTGGTACGAGAAGGACCGCGACCACATCACCCGCGTCTCGCACCCGGCCGACGCCGTCGAGGTGGAGCGGCGGCACTCCGACGGCCGCGGGCTGCTCGCCCCGGACGGCGCCGGCCGCGGCAACCTCTTCACCGGCGACGCCGCGCACGTCAGCCTCACCATGAGCTCGCTGGCGCACGTCGTCCCCGCCCGGGCCCGCCGGACGCGGCGGACCCGCGACCGCGTCGGCTCCGGCTACTACGCTTACTTCGCGAGCCCGGTGAACGCGCTGCGCACCATCGGCGTCTCGGTCGTCGACGTCTTCCGCGAGCTCGCCGCCTCGGCCCGCGAACGCCGGGACGACGTCCGGCCGCGGGTCGCCCGGGGCGGCATCTATCCGCTGGCCCGCCCCGGGGTCACCGTCATCTCCCGCGACGTCGTCGTCTTCGCGCTGCTGGAGGACATGCTGGCCGGACGCCCGGTCGTCTACGCCGACTTCCTCGGCTATGACGAGGCCGCCCACCACGGCGGGCTGGAGCGGGCGGACAGCCTGGCGGTGCTGCGCAGCATCGACCAGCAGCTGGGCCGCCTTCACCGCGCGGCCGAGCTGGCGCCGCGGCAGTACCACCTCGTCGTGCTGTCCGACCACGGGCAGACGCAGGGCTGGGCCTTCGCCGACCGGTTCGGGGAGTCGGTCGAGGAGCTCGTCGGCCGGCTCTGCGGCTCGCCGGGGACGGCGGAGACGACCGGCTCCAAGGACAGCCGCCGTCCGGTCGAGAGCTGGCAGGTGACCATGGCGCTGGCGGAGAGCGCCGGTCCGATCGCCCGCCGGCTGCGCGAGCGGGTGGAGCGGGCCGGGGCGGTCCGTCACGACCACACCTTCGAGCCCGGCCTCACCGGTGAGGTGCCGCGCGTGGCGCCCGGCGTGGTCTGCGTGGTCTCCGGCCACCAGGCGATGGTGTCGTTCCCCGACCTCCCGGGCCGGGCCTCGCTGGAGGAGATCGAGCGGCACTGGCCCGTCCTGCTGCCCGGGCTGGTCGACCACGACGGCGTCGGCTTCCTGCTGGTGCACTCCGAGGAGTTCGGCCCGGTCGTGCTCGGCCGCGACGGGCTGCACCGGCTGGCGAGCGGCGTCGTCATCGGCACCGACCCGCTGCTCCCCTACGGCGAGCACGCCGCGCCCCTGGTCGCCCGCGTCTCGGCCTTCCCGCACTGCGCCGACGTCGTCATCAACAGCCGCTACGACCCCGACACCGACGAGGCCTCCCCCTTCGAGCCGCACGTGGGCTCGCACGGCGGGCTGGGCGGGCCGCAGCAGCACGCGCTCCTCGCCTTCCCGCGCCGGTGGGCGGCGCCGGGCGAGATCGTCGGCGCCGAGCAGCTGCACCGGGTGATGCGCGGCTGGCTCACCGACCTCGGCCACCCGGAGCCGACCGGGGACGGCGCCGCGATCGGCGAGGACAGCCGGACCGCGCTCGACGGCCTCCTGCTGCCCGCACGGTCCTACCTCGGTGGGCCTCGCTAGCCGGTTGCGT
>DASQTE010000003.1:0-13017 GCA_035642035.1 Blastococcus sp. | reverse complement strand
GAAGGCGTCCTCGTCGGTCAGGTCGTCGCCGAGGTAGAGGGTTGCGACGGCGCCGAGCTCGTCCGCCAGCCGGCGCAGGGCGCTGCCCTTGTCGGCGTCGGTCACCGCGAGCTCGAGGACGTCCTTGCCCGGCTTCAGCGTCAGTGACGAATCTGCGCGTGAGCGTGCGTCCGCCAGCAGCGACGCGGCCGCCACGCGGTCGGCGACCTGCCGCACGTGCACGGCCACGCTGGCCGGCTTCACCTCGAGCCGTGCGCCCTCGGTGCCGGCGACGAGCGGCGCCAGGCGCTCGGCGAGGTCGTCACGGCGGCCGGCGAGCTCACCGGTGAGCGGTCCGTCGAACTCGGCTCCGTGGCTGCCCACCCAGCGGAACGGGCCGGACAGCCCGCTCGTGCTCTGCAGGTCGGCCACGCCGCGGCCGCTGACCAGCGCCACCGTCACGCCGTCGACGGCAGCCAGGCGGGCGAGCACCTCGGCCACCCCGGCCTCCGGGACGGCGTCGGAGGGGTCGTCGCGCAGCCGGGCCAGGACGCCGTCGTAATCGCTGGAGACCAGCAGCGGCCGGCGGCCGGCCAGCGCGCGCAGTGCCGAGCCGAGGTCGGGTGGGAGAGCAGTCATCCCTGCGCCCCGCCCCGACCGTTCGAGAGCGGGGCCGACGTGCGACCGACCGGGCGGCCGGTCGGCTGTCCGTCGGCCTGGCTGCGCAGGGCGTCGAAGAACGAGTTGGCCCAGTGGTCGAGGTCGTTCTTGAACAGGTGCCGGCGCATGGCGCGCATGCGCTTGGCACCCTCCGCCGGCTCCGTCCGCAGCGCCCGGAGCAACTGGCTCTTGACCCCGGCGATGTCGTGCGGGTTGACCAGGTAGGCCTGCTTGAGCTCGGCCGCGGCGCCGGCGAACTCCGAGAGCACCAGCGTGCCGCCGAGGTCGCCGCGGGCGGCGACGTACTCCTTGGCCACGAGGTTCATGCCGTCGCGGTACGGCGTCACCAGCATGACGTCGGCGGCCCGGTAGAGCGCCGCCAGCTCCTCGCGGGGCATCGACTGGTTGAAGTAGTGCACGGCCGGCCCGGCGATCGAGCCGAAGACGCCGTTGATGTGGCCGACCTGCTGCTCGATCGTCTCGCGCATGTGCACGTAGTGCTCGACCCGCTCGCGGCTGGGCGTGGCCACCTGCATGAGCACCGTGTCCGGTGCCTCGACCGCGCCGTCCTCGAGCAGCTCCTCGAACGCGCTCAGCCGGACCGAGATGCCCTTGGTGTAGTCGAGCCGGTCGACGCCGAGGATGATCTTCGACGGGTTGCCGAGCTCCTTGCGGATCTCCTCGGCGCGCGCGAGCACGTCGGGGGAGCGGGCCAGCTCGTCGAAGGCCGCGACGTCGATCGAGATCGGGAACGCCCGGGCCGCGACGGTGCGGCCGTCGTACTCGATCTGCTGGCCGCGGGCCGGCAGGTCGTGCAGCCGGCGGGCCAGCTGGACGAAGTTCGCCGCCGCCGCGGGCCGCTGGAACCCCACCAGGTCCGCCCCCAGCAGCCCCTCGACGATCGCCGACCGCCAGGGCAGCTGGGTGAAGAGCTCGTACGGCGGGAAGGGGATGTGCAGGAAGAACCCGATGGTCAGGTCGGGACGACGCTGCCGCAGCATCGCCGGGACCAGCTGCAGCTGGTAGTCGTGCACCCAGACGATGGCGTTCTCCGCCGCCACCTCGGCCGCCCGCTCGGCGAAGCGCTTGTTGACCTGGACGTAGGTGTCCCACCAGGTCCGGTGATACTCCGGCTTCTCGACGACGTCGTGGTAGAGCGGCCACAGCGAGGCGTTCGACATGCCCTCGTAGTAGCGGTCGACCTCGTCCTCGGTGAGCGGCACCGGGATCAGCGACATGCCGCCGGACTCGAAGGGCTCCGGCGCCTCGCCGGCCGATCCCGACCAGCCGACCCAGGCGCCACCGCGACCGGCGACGAAGGGCTCGAGCGCGGTGACGAGCCCACCAGGGCTCCGCTGCCAGCGCGGTTCACCGTCCGACCCCGTGACCTGGTCGACCGGCAGCCGGTTGGCCACCACGACCACGGGGCTGTCCGCCCCGACCTGTTCCTCCGAGATGTCCGCCATACCGCCCCCGACCCTACTGAGCCCGTTCCGGGCCCGCCCTCCGGGTGCGGCACGGCAGGGTTCCGGTCAGGCCGCCGCCAGGGCGTACCCGGCGGCCGCGGCGCCCAGCCCCAGGACGAGGGTGGCCAGCAGGTAGCCCGCCGCGCGGGCCAGCGCCCGCGCCTCGACCAGCCGGACGACGTCGGCGCCGAAGGTCGAGAAGGTCGTCAGCGCCCCGCAGAAGCCGGTGCCCACGAGGGCCACGACCGGGGCGGGGACGTCGGCCATGCCCAGCAGCACCCCGAGCACCGCACTGCCGGCGACGTTGACGGCCAGCGTGCCGAGCTCGGGGGACCGTCCGGCGAGCCGGATGGCGAGCAGCCGCAGCGGCGCACCGACGGCAGCCCCGAGCACCACGAGGAGCGGCGTCATCGGGCCGTCCGTCGGCCGGCCAGCGCGCCGACGGCCACAGCGGTGACGCCCCCGACGACGGACAGCACCACGTAGCCGGCGGCCGGGGCGACCGCGCCGTCGTCCACCAGCTCCACGACCTCGACCGCGAAGGCCGAGTAGGTCGTGTAGCCGCCGAGGACGCCCACGGCGAGGAAGGGCCGCACCCACGCCGGTTCGGGCGGTCGGGCGGCCAGGACAGCGACGAGGACGCCGAGCAGGAAGCAGCCGGTCAGGTTGACCAGCAGCGTCGCCCATGGCCAGCCGCCCGGAGCGGTCGGGAGCGCCTCGGCCGCCGCCCAGCGGGCCAGCGCACCGAGCGCCCCGCCGAGCGCGGCCAGGAGATAGGCCATCGGCGGCGGGACCTCCTGCGGGCCGTCGGGTGGGGGTCGGGCAGCATGCCCGGAGGAGGGTCGCACGACGGCGGCCCGGTACCGGGGAGGAGCCACGGTGGGCGGACCGCTGCAGGGCGTACGGGTCGTGGAGTTCGCCGGGCTGGGACCGGGCCCGTTCTGCGGCATGCTGCTCGCCGATCTGGGCGCTGACGTCGTCCGGATCGACCGCCGCGGGGCGCGGGGCGGGCTCGTCGGCGCGCTCGGCGCGACGTCCCTCCTCGACCGCGGCAAGCGCTCGATCGCGCTCGACCTCAAGGACGAGGGCGACCTGGCCGTCGTCCGGGCGCTGGTGGAGCGCGCCGACGTCCTGCTGGAGGGCTTCCGGCCCGGGGTCATGGAGCGGCTGGGACTGGGACCGGACGAGCTGCTCGCGCTGCGACCGTCGCTGGTCTACGGCCGGATGACCGGCTGGGGGCAGACCGGCCCGCTGGCGAGCTCCGCCGGGCACGACATCGGCTACATCGCGCTCACCGGGGCGCTCGGTGCCTCGGGGCGGCCGGACGAGCGTCCGGCCCCGCCGCTGAACCTGCTCGGCGACTTCGGCGGCGGGGGAGTGTTCCTCGCCCTCGGGGCGGTCGCCGCGCTGGTGCACGCCCGGGCCACGGGGGAGGGGCAGGTGGTGGACGCCGCGATCGTCGACGGGACCGCCGTCCTCACCACGATGATCCACGGCATGCTCGACGCCGGCGCCTGGCGCGACCGGCGCGGGGTCAACCTGCTCGACACCGGGGCGCCGTTCTACGACGTGTACCGCTGCGCCGACGGGCGGTTCCTCGCCGTCGGCGCGCTGGAGGAGCAGTTCTACGCCGCGCTGCTGGACGGCCTGGGGCTGGCCGGCGACGAGTCGCTGCCCGCCCGCGACGACCCGCGCCAGTGGGCCGCCCTCCGCGACCGGTTCACCGAGGCGTTCGCCTCCCGCAGCCGCGACGAGTGGTGGGCGGTCTTCGCCGGCACCGACGCCTGCGTGGCGCCTGTCTGGTCGCTGCTGGAGGCGACCCGCGACGAGCACAACCGGGAGCGGGGCGTCTTCGTCGAGGTGGACGGCGTGGTGCAGCCCGACGTCGCCCCGCGCTTCTCGGTCACGCCGGGATCCGTCGGCGGCGTCCCGCGGCCCGGCCAGCACTCCGACGAGATCCGCGCCGAACTGGGTTTCTGAGCGGCGTCCCGGCTCACTGTCCCGGGTCCTGGCTCACCGTCGACCGTGAGCCAGGACCCGGGACGATCAGCTGAGCTGATCATCCCGGGCTTCAGCGGCGGCGGGTCTCGGGGAAGAGCAGGTCGACGAACCGCTCGGCGACCGGCTGGGGCTCGTGGTTGGCCAGCCCGGGCCGCTCGTTGGCCTCGATGAACACGTAGTCGGGGCCGTCGACCGCCGGCACCAGGAAGTCGATGCCCGTGACCGGGATGCCCAGCGACTCGGCCGCGCGGACCGCCGCCTCGGCGATCTCCGGGTGCAGCCGGTCGGTGACGTCCTCGATCGTACCGCCGGTGTGCAGGTTCGCCGTCCGCCGGACCGGCACCCGCTCGCCGTTGGGCGGGACGTCGTCCATCGCGTAGCCGGCCTCGGCGACCACCTCGGCGGTGGTGTCGTCCAGCGGGATGCGGGACTCGCCGCCGGTGGCCCGTTCCCGGCGCCGGCTGGTCGCCTTGACCAGGTCCGCCACCTGGTGCCGGCCGTCGCCGACCACCTCGGCCGGGCGCCGGACCGCCGCCGCCACGACCTGCCGGTCGATGACCACCACCCGCAGGTCGTCGCCCTGCACCAGCTCCTCGACGAGCACGTCGGGGCAGAACTGGAGGGCGTACGCGACCGCCCGCTCGAGCCCCGCGTCGTCCTTCACGCCCACGGTGATCCCGCGCCCCTGCTCGCCTCGGGCGGGCTTGACGACGACGGCGCCGACGTCCGCCAGCAGGGCAGCGGCGTCCGCGAGGTCGCCCTCGGCGGCCAGAGCGCCCCGCGCCACCCGCACGCCCGCGCGCCGCATGATCCGCCGGGTCACGCGCTTGTCGTCGCAGCGGCTGAGCGCCACCGCGGTGGTGAACTCCGACAGCGACTCGCGGGTCAGCACCGTCCGCCCGCCCACCGTCAGCCGCATCTCGCCCCACTCTGCGTCCGTGACCTCGACCCGGATCCCGCGCCGCAGCGCCTCCTCGGCGATGATCAGCGCGTAGGGGTTCAACTTCTCCAGGCCCGGCGGCCGCGAGGCGAACAGCGGCGTGTTGATCGGGTTCTTGCGCTTGACGCACACGGCGGGGACCCGCGCGAAGCCCAGCTTGCGGTAGAGCTTGATCGCCGGGGTGTTGTCGTGCATCACCGAGAGGTCGAGGTAGGCCCGGCCGCGGGCCACGTACCGCTCGACCAGGACCCGCACGAGGGCCTCGCCCGTCCCCGGGGGCGCGTCCTGCTTGTCGGCGACCAGGCACCAGAGGCTGGTCCCGCCCTCCGGGTCACCGAAGGCGAGCGCGTGGTCCACGCCGGTGACGGTGCCGACGATCTTCCCGGTCCGGGTGTCCTCGGCGACCAGGTAGGTGAAGGTGCGGGTGCGGTGGTTGGCCCACATCGTCCGGGCGTCGCCCATCACCATGCCGTTGCGGGCGTAGAGGTCGTTGATCTGGTCCATCTCGGCCGCCGACGTCACCGTCCGCACGAACACGCCGCGGATGACGTCGGGACGGGGCCGGTACCTGTGCAGATCGAGCCGGTACGTCAGCGACGGGTCGATGAACAGCTCGTCGGGCGCCATCCCCACCAGGACCTGCGGGTCGCGCGGGTAGACGCAGATGTCCCGGCGGCCGCTCTCCTCCCCGCGCAGGGCGGACACGATGTCGCCCAGGTCGCGGAAGGTCTGGCCGAAGACGAGCTGGCCCCAGCCGAGGTCCAGGACGACGTCGGTCCCCATGCCCTCGATGTCGCGCGCCGACGGCTCGTGCCACGACCGGCTGGTCAGCGCCGGCCTGGTCGGGACCGGCGTGCGCCGCCGGTAGCCGGCTACGCGAGGAGGCACCACGGTCGCCCCCTCAGACCGCGTGCGTCTGCAGCCAGAGCTCGAGCAGGCCCAGCTGCCAGAGCTTGTTGCCGCGCAACGGCGTGAGCTCGCCGTTGGGATCGGCCAGCAGCGCATCGACGTACCCGGGACGGAACAGCCCGCGGTCGCGGGCGGCGTCGGAGGCCAGGGCGTCGCGCACCAGCCCGAGCACCTTGCCCTCCAGGTGGGTGATCGCCGGCACCGGGAAGTAGCCCTTGGGCCGGTCGATGACCTCCGGCGGGATGATCCGCCGCCCGATCGCCTTGAGGATCCCCTTGCCGCCGTCGGCCAGCTTCAGCTCGGGCGGGCAGCGGGCGGCCAGCTCGACGAGGTCGTGGTCCAGGAACGGCACGCGGGCCTCCAGCCCCCACGCCATGGACATGTTGTCCACCCGCTTGACCGGGTCGTCGACGAGCATGACCTCGCTGTCCAGGCGCAGTGCCGCGTCGACGGCGGTCTCGGCGCCGGGGCGCGACATGTGGTCGCGGACGAAGGCCAGGCTCGGGTCGCTGTCGAGCGCGTAGCGGTCGGAGACGACCTGCCGGAGCTGGGCGTGGTCGCGGTCGAAGAACGCCGCCGCGTACCGCTCCACGGCCTCGTCCCGGCCGACGCCGGCCAGCGGCGGGTACCAGTGGTAGCCGGCGAACACCTCGTCGGCGCCCTGCCCCGACTGGACGACGCGGATGGTCTCGCTCACCCGCTCGCTGAGCAGGTCGAACGCGACGACGTCGTGGCTGACCATCGGCTCGGCCATGGCCCCGATCGCGTGCCCGAGGGCCGCGGACAGCTCGTCGGAGGTCACCCGGATCCGGTGGTGGTCCGTGCCGAAGCGCTCGGCGATCACGTCGGAGTACGCGAACTCGTCGCCCTCGCGCCCGCCCACGGACTCGAAGCCGATCGAGTACGTGGCCAGGTCGGTCTGCCCCTCCTGCGCGAGCAGGCCGACGATCAGGCTGGAGTCCAGGCCCCCGGACAGCAGCACGCCGACCGGGATGTCGGCCACCAGGCGCCGCCGGACGGCGACCCGCAGCGCCTCCTCGACGGCGTCCTCCCAGTCGCGCGCCGACCAGTTCGCGTGCTCGGCTCGGCGCTCGTAGGTGGCGTCCCAGTAGCGGTGCTCGGTGCCGGAGCCGTCGGCCTCGACGACCCGGACGGTGGCCGGGGGCAGCTTGCGGACCCCGTTGAGGATGGTCCGCGGCGCCGGGACGACGGCGTGCCAGGTCAGGTAGTGGTGCAGCGCGACCGGGTCGATGGAGGTGTCGACGTCCCCCGCCTTGAGCAGGGCCGGCAGGGTCGAGGCGAACCGCAGCCGCCTGCCGGGCGTCTCGGCGAGGTAGAGCGGCTTGATGCCCAGCCGGTCGCGGGCCATGACGACCCGGCCGGTGTCGCGCTCGTGGATGACGAACGCGAACATCCCGTGCAGGTGCGAGACGACCTCGGTGCCCCAGTGGTGGTAGCCCTTGAGGATCACCTCGGTGTCGCTGTGGGAGAAGAACCGGTAGCCGTGGCCCTCCAGCTCGGCGCGCAGCTCCCGGTAGTCGTAGATGCAGCCGTTGAAGACGGCGGTCAGCCCGAGCTCGTTGTCCACCATCGGCTGGGAGCCGCAGGTGGAGAGGTCGATGACCGAGAGCCGGCGGTGACCGAACGCGACGCGGCCGTTGCTCCAGGACCCCTGGCCGTCGGGACCGCGGGGCACCAGGGGCTCCACCATCCGGGCGACCGCGGTCGTGTCGGCCAAGGACCCGTCGAACGTGATCTCGCCGCAGAGGCCGCACATGCAGAACGATCTAACCCGCCCCCGGACGGGGACGCGATGCGAGACCGGCCCGGCGTGGCGTAGTTCACGCCACCCTAGGCGGTTGTTCCACGTGGAACCGCTAGTCGATCAGCCGGGCCACCGCCGCGACCACGTCGACCAGGCCGGCGCCCTTGTCGAAGGAGGCCGGGTAGCCGCCGACGGACGTGTACGGCGCCCCGTCCGCGAACCGGTGCGTCGTCCCCTTGAGCGCCGCCTCGATCTCGGCGGGCGTGGCCGACGGGTCGGCCTGGAAGAGCTGGGCCACGATGCCGGCGACGTGCGGCGCAGCCATCGACGTCCCGCTGATGGTGTTGAAGGTGCCGACGTCCAGCAGCCCCGGGCCGTTGCGCGGGTCGAGGCCGGTGGCGCAGATCGGCAGGTACAGCCGGCAGGACGAGGTGACGTTCTCGCCGGGCGCTGCGAGGTCCGGCCCGGTAGCGGTCCCTCCGGTTGTGCCGGCACGAGTACGGGCAGGAGCGGGGCATGCGCACACGGACACTCGGCAGCCTGACCGTCCCGGCCGAGGGGCTCGGCTGCATGGGGATGAGCGAGTTCTACGGAACGGCGGACCAGGAGGAGGCCGAGCGCACCATCCACCGCGCCCTCGACCTCGGCGTCACGTTCCTCGACACCGCGGACATGTACGGCCCCTTCACCAACGAGCGCCTCGTGGGCCAGGCGATCGCCGGCCGACGGGACGAGGTGGTGCTCGCCACCAAGTTCGGCAACGAGCGGGGCGAGGACGGTTCCTTCCGCGGCGTCAACGGCCGGCCGGAGTACGTCCGGCGCGCCTGCGACGCGTCGCTCCAGCGGCTCGGGGTGGACGTCATCGACCTCTACTACCAGCACCGGGTGGACACCACGGTGCCGGTGGAGGACACGTGGGGCGCCCTCCGGGACCTCGTCGAGGCCGGGAAGATCCGCCACGCCGGCATCTCGGAGGCCACCCCGGAGACCATCCGGCGGGCGCACGCGGTGCAGCCGGTGACGGCGGTGCAGACCGAGTACTCGCTCTGGACCCGTGATCCCGAGGACAACGGCGTGCTGGCCACCTGCGCCGAGCTCGGCATCGGCTTCGTCGCCTACTCACCGATCGGCCGCGGCTTCCTCTCCGGCCGGATCCGCAGCATCGACGACCTCGCCCCCGACGACTTCCGCCGGCGCAACCCCCGCTTCCAGGGCGAGGCGTTCGAGCAGAACCTGCGGCTGGTCGACCGGGTCCGCGAGATCGCCGACGAGAAGGGCGTGACCGCGAGCCAGCTCGCCCTCGCCTGGGTGATGGCCCGGAGCGACCGGGGCGGCAACCCGGCCGTGGTGCCGATCCCCGGCACGAAGCGGGTGGCCTACCTCGAGGAGAACGCCGCGGCCGCGGAGATGGAGCTGACCGACGACGAGCTGGCCCGGATCGACGAGGCAGCTCCGGTGGGCGCGGCGCAGGGCGACCGCTACCCGGACATGTCGACCGTGCACCGCTGAGAAAGGACTCCGCCGCCCCCTGCAGCGAGGCCGCGGCGAGCGGGCGGCAGGATGACCGGGTGCCGACCGATCGACCCGACCCGGACGGGCACCGGTGACGACGTTCCTGGTCGGCGCGATCACGGTGGTCGCGGTGCTCCTGGCCGTCCTCGGGCTGATCTCCACGCTCGCCCACCGGCGCATCGGGCTCGTCCACCTGGCGGTCGCCGGGGTGCTGGAGGCCCTGCTCCTCGTCCAGGCCGGGGTCGCCGCGGCGGCCATGGCGGGCGGTGAGCGGCCGGAGGACACCCCGACGTTCCTCGGCTACCTGCTCGGCGTGGTCCTCGTGCCGGTCGCCGGCGTGCTGTGGGCGCGGACCGAGCGGACCCGCTGGGCGGGCACGGTGCTCGCCGTGGCGGGGGCGGTCGTCGGCGTCATGGTGTGGCGCCTGCTGCAGCTCTGGGAGGCCACCGGTGCGTGACGACCGGGCGCTCGGAGCGCCGGCGGAGCAGGGGACGTCCGGCCCCGGCCGTGTGCTCGTCGCCGTCTACGGCACCTTCGCGCTGGCGGCCGGCGCCCGTGCCGCGGTGCAGTTGGCGACCCGCTTCTCCGAGGCGCCGGTCGCCTACCTGCTGTCGGCGTTCGCGGCGGTCGTCTACGTCGTCGCCACGGTGGGTCTCGCCCGGGGCGCCCGCGGACGGCGGACGGCGTTCGCGGCGATCACCGTCGAGCTGGTCGGCGTGCTGGTGGTCGGGACGTTGTCGCTGCTCGACCCTGCGGCCTTCCCCGACGAGACGGTCTGGTCCGCGTACGGCCGCGGCTACTACTTCGTGCCGCTCGTGCTGCCGGTGCTCGGGCTGCTGCAGCTGCGCCGCGCGGCCCGGCAGCCGGATCAGAAGTCGCCGCCGCCGAAGTCCCCGCCCCCGAAGTCGCCGCCGCCGTAGTCGCCGCCACCGCCGTCCCAGCCGTTGTCGGCGCCGCCCGCGAAGTCCCCGCCGGGGTCGCCTCCGTAGTCGCCGCCGTCGGCGCCGGCGCCGTCCTGGTAGCCCTCCGCGTAGGCCTCCTCGTCGCCGCCGCCGAACAGCCCGCCGTCGCCCATGCCGGTGTCGAACAGGGCGTCCGCCACGGCGGTGCCGATGACCAGGCCGCCGATCGTGCCCAGCAGGCTGCCGCCGATCATGCTGCCCATGCCGGGCCCGCCGTAGCCGCCCCCGTACCCACCGCCGTAGCCCGGCCCGTAACCGCCGCGCCCGTACCCGCCGCCGCCCTGGCCCGGCCCGTAGCCGCCCAGCGCGCGCTCGAGGGTGCCCGGCTGGCGCATCTCGGCGCGGGTGGCGACCCGGGCCAGCGTCTCCGGGTCGTCCGTGCGCGGCCGCTCCCCGGCCGGGACGGCGGCCGCGAGCTGGGCGAGCACCTGCTGCCGCTGGTCGACCGTGAGCTGGGAGAAGGCCTCCGTGTGGGCCTGCTCGATCTGCTCGGGGGGTGCGGTGCGGAGCAGGTAGCGGTAGCGGGCGATCGCCTGGTCGTCCGGCAGCTGCTCGCGCCGTCCCGAGGGGGGCGGGGAGTACTCCTGCCCGTACTGCCGGCGGCCGTACTGCTGCTCCTGGTGCGGGCGACGACCGAGGAGCCGATCGAGCAGTCCCATGGTGTTTCCTTCCGGCGGTGACCGTGGGGACGGTGCCTCCCCCCGGTGACGAACGGGCCGCTCCGGGCGTTCCCCGCGCGACGAGCGGCCACACCCCGCTCGGGATGCCGCAGGTCCGGACAGGGACGGCGTGCTGGGAAGGATCGGTGGCACACGGTTAAATGGCCCCCGTGCCGTCCGAGCGCGACCGTCCCGGGTCTCCCTCCGCCCCCGATGCCGGGCTCGGCCAGCAGGCCGGCATCGTCACCGCGGCGAGCGCAGCCGTCTCCGACGCCTCCGGTCGCACCGGCGGTAGGGCGACCCTGCCCGCCGTGCTGGCCGACGTCCCCGTCGCCGTCCTGGTCATCGACCGGCTGACCAGCTCCGTCGTCTACGCCAACACGGCCGCCGTCGAGCTCGCCGGCAACGTCCACCTGCCGGTCGACGTCGACACGTGGGGCGCGTCGGCGGGGCTGACCGACGTCTCGGGCGAGGCCCTGGCCAGCACCAGCGGCCCGCTGTCGACCGTCGCCCAGGGCCGGCCGGTGACCGGCGAGGCCGTGCGGCTCGCCCCGGGCACCAGCACCGAGCCGGGCCGCGCCGGTGCCGCCGACGACGGCGAGCTGGACGACCACCTGCTGTGGGTGACCGGCTTCCCGCTGTCGCAGGCCGGCAGCGAGGAACAGCTCTCCCTCGTGGTGTTCCTGCAGCTCGACCCGCCGGACAAGGTCGACGACCCCCAGGCCTACCTGCAGGCGCTGCGCGAGCGGGCGGTCATCGCCACAGACATCACCTTCACGATCACCGACCCCCGGCAGGCGGACGACCCGCTGGTGTGGGTGAACCCGTCGTTCACCCGGGTCACCGGTTACGACGCGGAGGAGTCCATCGGACGCAACTGCCGGTTCCTGCAAGGTCCTGCCACCGACCCCGCCGCCGTCGCCGAGATCCGCGACGGCCTGCGGGAGCGGCGGACGGTGACCACCACGCTGCTGAACTACCGCAAGGACGGCACGGCGTTCTGGAACCAGCTGTCGGTCAGCCCCGTCTTCGACGGCGCGGGTGAGCTGGTCAGCTTCGTCGGCGTGCAGACCGACGTCACCGAGCGGGTGCGGGTCGAGCGGGAGCGCGAGGCCGCGTTCGCCGCCGAGCAGATCGCCCGGCAGGAGGCCGAGCTCGCCCGCGCGGTGGCGGAGCAGGCGCAGGGGGACGCCGAGCACGCCCAGGCGGAGGCCGAGCGGGCCCAGGGCCGGCTGGCGCTCATGGCGGAGGCGACGAGCGCGCTCATCGCGACCCTCGACATGACCGAGCTGATCGACCTCCTGGCCGGTCTCTGCTCGCCGGCGCTCGCCGACTGGGTCTTCGTCACGCTGCTCGACGACTACGGCCAGATCCACCAGTTCGCGTCCCGGCACCGCGACGGGCGGGAGGCGGAGCTCGCCGAGTTCGCCGCGCTGCACGTGCTCCACCTGGGCCCGGGCTCACCCAGCCTGCGCAGCATGGCCACGTCGCGCCCGGTGCTGCTGGCCGAGCTCTCGGAGGAGACGCTCGCCGAGGTCTTCACCTACCCCGGGGCGCTCGAGTCCTTCCAGCGGCTGGGCGGCGAGCAGGTGCTGACCGTCCCGATGGTCGCCCGCCGGCGCACCCTCGGCGCGATCGCCCTGATCCGCGCCCCGGGCAGCAACCCGTTCACCCAGGACGACGTCGACCTCGCCGCGGACCTGGGCGGCCGCGCCGCCCTGGCCATCGACAACGTGCGGCTCTATCAGCGGGAGCACGCGGTCGCGGACACGCTGCAGCGCTCGCTGCTCCCGGAGCTCAGCGAGATCCCCGGCATCGAGGCGGCGGCGCACTACGTCAGCGCCTCCCAGGCGGCCGACGTCGGGGGCGACTTCTACGACCTGCTGCACCTGCCCGACGACTCGATCGGCATCGTGGTGGGCGACGTGGTCGGGCACGACGTCGCGGCCGCCGCCGCGATGGGGCACCTGCGCGGTGTCCTGCGCGCCTGCATCTGGGACGCCGAGGACGCCGACCCCCAGGAGGTCCTCGGCCGCGTCGACCGGCTGGTGCAGGGCCTGCGGGTCGCCCCGCTCGCGACGCTGGTCTACGCCCGCGCCCTCCGGCCGGAGGCGCCCGGCCGGCCGTGGCGGCTGCACGTGGCCAACGCCGGGCACCCGCCGAT
>DASQTE010000002.1:0-2819 GCA_035642035.1 Blastococcus sp. | reverse complement strand
GTCCTCGGGTCCTCGCTGACGGTGATGAGCGGCTACCGGTTCGTCCTCCGGGCGGCCAAGCTGGGGATCCCGGTCGCCATCGTCAACGTGGGGCCCACCCGCGGCGACGCCAAGGCGGACGTGCGCGTCGACGCCCCGCTGGGCGTCGTCCTGCCGGCTGTGGCCGCCCGTCTGGGCGCGTGACGCGCGAGGTCGGCCGCACCGAGGACGGGCGCTACGTCGTCGTCGACGGGCGGCGGTGGCGGACCGCTGACCCCGGCCTGCCGGACGACGTCCGGGAGCGGCTGCTGCACCACCTGGGCGTCGCGCGGGCGGGGGTGCGGACGGCGGGCCGCGACGGCGACGAGGCCGCGGTGGCCGCAGCGCGGGCCCGGGTGCAGCTGGCCAAGACCGGGCTCGGGGAGCGCGGGACGGCGTGGTGGGAGCAGGACGACGAGGCCCGGCGCGTCCGGTGGGAGACCGCGCTGCGCGAGCTCGAGGCCTGACCGAGACTGGCGACGGTGCAGACCTTCCTCCCCGTCGCCGACTTCACCGGGAGCGCCCGGCTGCTGGACTCCCCGCGCCTGGGCAAACAGCGGGTCGAGACGCTGCAGATCCTGCGCGCGATCGAGCTGCCGGACTACGGCTGGGCCAGCCACCCGGCCGTCGTCATGTGGCGCGGTCGGACGCCGGGGCTGGTCGCCTACGGCCTGGCGATGGCCCGCACCTGGCGGGAGCGCGGCTTCGCCGACACGACCGAGGCGCTGATCGGCGAGTTCGCGCCTGACGTGGTCGGCATGTCCCAGGAGGAGCTGGGCCGGGCCGGGCTGCTGCCGTCGTGGGTGGGGAACGAGGACCTGCACCGGTCGCACCGGTCCAACCTGATCGCCAAGGAGCCCGACTTCTACCGGCCCCGGTTCACCGAGCTCTACGGTTCCGAGCCCGACGACCTGCCCTACCTCTGGCCGGGCGCCGACGACGTCCCGCCCGCGCCGGCGCCCGAGGGTGTCGGCGTGTGGGTCGTGCGGCCGCGCTCCCACAACGAGCTGGGCGCCTGCCTGGCCGCCGGGGTCGTGGGCCTGGGCACCCAGTCGGGGATCGACGTCGACGCCACCGGGCTGACCCCGGCCGAGCTGCGCGCACTGTCCAAGGAGCTGTCCGGACGCCGCCCCGCCAAGGACCTGCGCCAGCTCTCGGCCTTCCTCGACGAGATGGCGCCCGGCGACCGGGTCGCCCTGCCGATCGAGCACGGCGCCGGGCTGCTGCTCGGCGAGGTGGTGGGGGACTACCTGTTCCAGGGCCGCGAGCTGCTCCCGCACCGGAGGCCGGCGCGCTGGGAGCGGGTGGTCCCGCGGTCGGCGGCGCTGCCGCCGGCGACGCTGCAGGACCCCCGCGCCCTCTTCCGCGTGGTGCTCGACCCAGTTGCGCTGCCGGGCTGATCCGGCTCAGGCGCCGGGCAGCGGCACGTTCTGCAGCCGGACCTGCCCGCGGGCGACGAGCTTGCCGTCGTCGGCGCGGGTGAGCACGACCTGCCACAGCTGCAGCGTCCGGCCCTGCTGGATCGGCTCGGCGACGACGTCGACGCGCCCCGCGGTCATCGGGCGGAGGAAGTCGGTGTTGTTGTTGACGCCCACCGCGAACTGGCCGCGCTCCTGGACGGCGAGGCTGGCGCCGATGGAGGCGGCCGACTCGACGACCGAGCAGTAGACGCCGCCGTGGACGACACCCCACGGGGTGTGCTGGTCGGGCCCGAGCTCGACGGAACCGGTGACCCGGGAGCCGTGGGCGTCGGTGACGTCGAAGCTGATCGCCGCGACGAACGCGCTCGCCGCCGTCAGGTCGACCGGGGGCAGGTCGGCGCTCATACGTCCCACACCAGGCAGAAGGGGTGCCCGACCGGGTCGGCGAAGACGCGGAAGTCGCCGCCGCCACCCGGCAGCCGGCGGGCGCCCAGCGCGAGCACCTCCGGCTCGGCCTCGTCGACATCGGCCACCCGGACGTCGAGGTGGAACTGCTGCGGACGGTCGGGGTCGGGCCAGTCGGGGGGCTGCAGGTCCGGCGCCTTCTGGAACGCGATCCGGTAGCCGGCGCCGGTGGCGACCACCCAGTCGTCGCCCGGCGAGCCCTTCACCTCCATGCCGAGGAGGCCGGCGTAGAAGCCGGCGAGGGCGTGCGGGTCGGGAGCGTCGATCACGACGGAGTGGAGCTGACCGATCATGGCCCCATCCTGCTGGGCGGCCGCGACCGGCGACAGGCGGGATAGGGCCGGGCGCCGTCGCCTTCCGGCCAACCGGGCGGTGTGGTCGGCCCTGCGGTGTACCGGAGGATCGGAGCGTGTCCTCCCCGCAGCTCGGCTCCCTGACGTGGGTCCCCGCGACCGACCGGCCCGACCTCCTCGCCCCGCCCGTCGCCTCGGCGCTGTCCCGGCTGGACGGCGCCGCGTGGGTGGCGGAGATCGACGACGACCTGGCGGACACGGCCGCGTTCAGCGAGGCGTACGGCGTGCCGCTGGAGGCGTCGGCCAACTGCGTCGTCGTCGCCGCCCGCCGGGCCGGGCAGACCACCCTCGCCGCCTGTGTCGTGCTGGCCACGACGCGCGCCGACGTCAACGGCCTGGTCCGGCGGCACCTCGACGCCCGCAAGGCCTCGTTCGCGCCCCAGGACGTGGCGGTCGCGGAGTCGGGCATGGCCTTCGGCGGCATCACGCCGCTCGGGCTGCCCGAGGGCTGGCCGGTGCTCGTGGACCCGGCGGTCGCCGCCGCGGACGTCGTCGTCATCGGCTCCGGGACGCGGGGCAGCAAGCTGGCCGTGGCAGGCGGGGCCCTGGCCGGTCTGCCGGC
>DASQTE010000001.1:0-2266 GCA_035642035.1 Blastococcus sp. | reverse complement strand
GGCCTCCCGGGGCGACCCCGACTTCGACGGCCTGGTCGTCGGGCTGGGGGCGCTGGGTGCGGTCACCCGCCTCACCCTGGACGCCGAGCCTGCCTACCAGGTCCGCCAGCGGGTCTTCGAGGGCCTCGCCTGGGACGCCCTGCACGAGCACTTCGACCAGGTGACCGCCACCGGCGACAGCGTGAGCGTGTTCACCCGCTGGGGCGAGGCGGTCGATCAGGTCTGGGTCAAGAGCCGGGTCACCGACGACCCCGAGCAGCTCCACGACGACCTGTTCGGCGCGGCCGCGGCGACCGTCGACCGGCACCCGATCATCGAGCTCGACCCGGTCAACTGCACGCTCCAGCTGGGTGTGGCCGGCCCGTGGTGGGATCGGCTGCCCCACTTCCGGATGGGCTTCACGCCCAGCAGCGGCGCCGAGCTCCAGTCCGAGTACCAGATCCCGCGCCTCCACGCCGCCGCCGCCATCGGGGCCGTGCACGCCCTGGCCGAGCTGGTCCGGCCGCTGCTGCAGGTGAGCGAGCTGCGGACGGTCGCCGCCGACCGCCTCTGGATGAGCCCCCAGTACGGCCAGGACACCGTCGCCATTCACTTCACCTGGCACCCCGACCCGGTCGGCGTCCAGCGGGTGCTCGTCCAGCTGGAGGCCGCGCTCGCCCCGTTCGGCGCGCGGCCCCACTGGGGCAAGGTCTTCGTGGCCGACGCCACGACCATCACCCCGCTGTACCAACGCCTGCCCGACTTCAAGCGCCTGGTCGACCAGCTCGACCCGCGGGGCGCGTTCCGCAACCCCTGGCTGACGAACCACGTCCTCGGTCCCCCCTGAGCTGCCCGATGACTGTCGGGGACAGTGGCTAGCATGCCGCGCATGACCGAGAACATCGTGCTGGACACGACCATCCACGAGCCGTCGATGACGGCCGGCGAGGTCGAGATGCTGCGCTTCGCGCTGGACCGCGCCCGCGCGCAGTTCGCCTGGAAGTGCGGTGGCCTGGACGCGGCCGGCCTCAGCAGGCCGCACCCGCCGTCGGCGATGACCCTTGGCGGGCTGCTCAAGCACCTCGCCCTGGTCGAGGACCAACGCACCGCTGTCTTCCTGACCGGGGAGCCGATGAGGCCGCCCTGGGACGCGGTCGACTTCGAGGCCGACCCCGACTGGGCGTGGCGCTCGGCGGCCGACGACTCCCCCGCCGAGCTCTACCGGCTCTGGCACGAAGCGGTGGAGCGCTCCCGGGCCGCGACGGCGCGGGTGCTCGCCGACGGGGGGCTCGACCAGCCGTCGAAGTTCACCACCCCCTCCGGCGAGCACCCCAACCTCCGCCGGGTCCTGGTCGACCAGATCGAGGAGTACATCCGCCACACCGGCCACGCCGACCTGCTCCGCGAGGCCGTCGACGGGCTGGTGGGAGAGGACCCGCCCCAGCCCTGATGTCGGTCAGGTCTTCGAGCGCTCGTCCTGACGACGGAGGACGGCCTGGGCCGCGCTGAGTCGTTCGGCCTCGGGGCGACCCGAGGTGCCGCCCGAGACCTCGTCGGCCCAGGCGAGCAGCCGGTGCAGGTGGGGGCCGGGCGCCGTGGTCGTGATGCGCGGGCTGCCGAGGACGACCTCTCCGCCGGTCCCGTCGATGGTGACGCGGGTGCCCTCGGGGACGGTGCGCCCGCCGGCTCGCACCGAGGCGCCGGCGACGTCGACGGTGAGGCCGGCGATCCCCACCACGGCCGGCTTGCCCATGGCCCGTGCGACCACGGCGGCGTGGCTGGCCGGCCCACCACGGGCGGTGACGACGCCGGCGGCGGCGGCCAGGCCGCGCAGGTCGAGCGGCGAGGTCGCCGGGCGCACCAGGATGACCGGGCCCTGCGCGGCCATCCGGGCCGCGTGGTCGGCGGTGGTGGCGACGCGGCCGGCGGCGACGCCCGGGCAGGCGCCCAGCCCCCGGGCGAGCACGTCGGCCTCGGCGACCGCCGCGATGCGGGGCGTGCGGACGTGCCGGAGATGCTGGGGCGAGACCCTGAGCAGCGCCTCGCGGCGTCCGATCACGCCCTCGTCGGCGAGGTCGGTGGCGATACGGACGGCGGCGTTGCCGGTGAACTGTCCCGGCCGCACCTGCAGGAGCCACAGCTGGCCGGCCTCGAAGGTGAACTCCAGGTGGCAGGCGTCGCGGTAGTGGCCCTCGACCCGGTCCAGGGCGTCCAGGAGGCCGGCCCACACGGTCGGCGCCCGTTCGGCCAGCTCGTGCAGGGGCCGGGTCCGCCAACGGCCCGAGAC